>NZ_MWJN01000091.1:0-36020 GCF_002027145.1 Microbispora sp. GKU 823
GGGGGCCGTCACTCGCGGCCCGTGTCCCGGTGGCTGACCTGGACGTCCATGCCGCGCTCGCGCAGGCGGGCGCCGAGTTGCTCGGCCATCGCGACGCTGCGGTGCTTGCCCCCGGTGCAGCCCACGGCGAGGGTGGCGTAGCCCTTGCCCTCGCGCGTGTATCCGGCGGCCACGACGCCGAAGACCTCCTCGTAGCCGTCGAGGAACTCCTTGGCCCCGGGCTGGCTGAGCACGTAGTCGCGCACCGGCGCGTCGAGCCCGTTCATGGGCCGCAGTTCCGGCACCCAGTGGGGGTTGGGCAGGAACCGGCAGTCCACGACGAGGTCGGCGTCGACCGGCAGGCCGTACTTGTAGCCGAAGGAGACGACGTTGACCTTGAGACCCGGCCGGTCCTCGCCGCCGAAGAACGACACGATCTTCTTGCGCAGCTCGTGCACGTTCAGCAGGGACGTGTCGATGACGAGGTCGGCGTTGGCGCGGACCTCGCGCAGGATGCCGCGCTCGCGGTCGATCCCGTCGACGAGCCGCCCGTCGCCCTGAAGGGGGTGGGGCCTGCGGACGTTCTCGAACCTGCGGACCAGTTCCTCGTCGCTCGCCTCCAGGAACACCACCCGGACGCCGACGCCGCGCCCGTCGAGTTCCTCGATCGCCGCGTTCAGGTCGGTGGTGAAGGCGAGGCTGCGCACGTCGACCACGGCCGCGACGCGGTCGGTCGCCATGTTCACCCGGCCCGCCTCCTCGGCGAGCGAGGACAGCAGCCCCGGCGGCAGGTTGTCGATCACGAACCAGCCGAGGTCCTCCAGAGCCTTCGCGGCGGTGCTGCGCCCCGCCCCCGACATTCCGGTGATCACCACGAATGCCGGCTCAGTCGTGCTCATCGCCCGCTCACCGCCTTGCCGCCCATGTCAGCTCGCCCAACGTCAGCCCCGTCGCCGTCCGCCGCCCACGCCGGGATGGCCGACCCTCCCGCGGGGACCGGGTCCGCTCCCGGCGGGAGGGACCCTTTGGTGCCGGAGCATGACACCTCTTCACCTGATCACGCCACCGCCACGCCGGGCGACTCCCACGGCGCCCTCCCCGCTGCCCTGCCGGGGACGGGACATGCCACGGTGCTCGCGCGGGCACCTCACGACCCCTGCCCCGCGGGGGACGGGCTCTCACCGCGCAGCGCCGCGACGATGGCCTCGGCGGTCGCGCGGCCGATGCCGGGGACCTCGCGGATCTCCTCCGCGCTCGCCTCCCGCAGCCGCTTCACGGAGCCGAAGTGCCGCAGCAGGGCCTGACGGCGTGCCGGGCCCAGACCCGGCACGTGGTCGAGCGCGCTCTCCTTGAGCGATTTCGACCTCTTCGTCCGATGGTAGGTGATGGCGAACCTGTGTGCTTCGTCGCGGACGCGCTGTAACAGGTAGAGGCCCTCGCTGCTGCGCGGGAGGATCACCGGCTGGTCGTCGCCGGGCAGCCAGACCTCCTCCAGCCGCTTGGCCAGCCCGCACACCGCGATGTCGTCGATGCCGAGCTCGTCCAGGGCGCGCTGGGCGACCGCCGCCTGCGCCGGGCCGCCGTCCACCACCACGAGGTTGGGCGGGTAGGCGAACTTGCGGGGGCGGCCGGTCTCCGGGTCGATCGGCGTCGCCGCGCCCCCACGACCGACCGCTTCGTATCCGTCCGCGTCGTGTCCTGCCCCGTCGTGCGCTGCGGCGTCGTGCGCCGGCGCGTCGTCCGTCTCCGCGTCCAGCTCGCCCGTCGCCGCCCGCTCCTCCAGGTAGCGCTTGAACCGCCGGCAGATCACCTCGTATATCGAGGCGACGTCGCCTTCCGTGGTCCTGACGGAGAAGCGGCGGTACTCGCTCTTGCGGGCCAGGCCGTCCTCGAAGACCACCATCGAGGCCACGACGTTCTCGCCCTGGATGTGCGACACGTCGTAGCACTCGATCCGCAGCGGCGCCTGGTCGAGGTCGAGGGCGTCCGCGATCTCCTGCAGGGCCCGGCTGCGCGTGGTCAGGTCGCTCGCGCGGCGCAGCTTGTGCTGGGCGAGCGACTCCTTGGCGTTGCGCTCCACGGTCTCCATGAGGCTCTTCTTGTCGCCGCGCTGGGGAACGCGCAGGTCGACGCGGGAACCTCGCTGCTCGCTCAGCAGCTCGATCAGCGCGGCCTCGTCCGGGGGCCGCGCCGGCACGAGGATCTCGCGGGGAATCGTGGCCTCGCCGTACATCTGGAGCAGGAACTGCTCCACCAGCTCGCCGGGGGTGGCCTCCTCGACCTTGTCGACCACCCAGCCGCGCTGCCCGCGGATCCGGCCGCCGCGCACGTAGAAGACCTGGACCGCCGCCTCGAGAGGGTCCTCGGCGAGGGCGATCACGTCGCAGTCTGTGCCGTCGCCGAGCACGACCGTCTGCTTCTCGAGGGCCCGTTGCAGCGCCTGGATGTCGTCGCGCAGCCGCGCGGCCCGCTCGTACTCCTCCACGGCCGCCGCCTCGCGCATCTCGCGCTCCAGCCGCTTCATGAAGCGGCCGGTATTGCCGGCCATGAAGTCGCAGAAGTCCTCGGCGAGGGCGCGATGCTCCTCGGGGGTGACCCGGCCGACGCAGGGCGCGGAGCACTTGTCGATGTAGCCCAGCAGGCAGGGCCGTCCGATCTGCCCCGCACGCTTGAAGACCCCCGCCGAGCACGTCCGCACGGGGAAGACGCGCAGCAACAGGTCGACGGTCTCCCGGATGGCCCAGGCGTGCGAGTAGGGGCCGAAGTAGCGGGTGCCCTTCCGCTTGGCCCCGCGCATCACCTGCACCCGGGGGAAGTCCTCCCCCATCGTCACGGCCAGGTACGGGTACGACTTGTCGTCGCGGTACTTGACGTTGAACCGGGGGTCGAACTCCTTGATCCAGGAGTATTCGAGCTGGAGCGCCTCGACCTCGGTGCCGACCACCGTCCAGTCCACGGACGCCGCGGTCGTCAGCATGGTCTGCGTCCGCGGGTGCAGGCCGGCGAAGTCCGCGAAGTACGAGTTGAGCCGCTGCCGCAGGCTCTTCGCCTTGCCCACGTAGATCACCCGGCCGCCGGGGTCGCGGAAGCGATAGACGCCTGGCGACTCAGGAATCGAACCGGGCGCCGGTCGATAGGTTGCCGGATCCGCCACACCCAAAGACTACTGGCCTACGCCGACAATCCCGCCGTGGCGGGCGGTGGATCCGCCCGGGAGGAACCGCGGCGGCGCCGTGCCGTCCCGTAGTGCTGGTGCTCTCGCGCGTGGCACTCAGGATGGCTGGACTTCGTCGAAGAGGGCGAGGGCCTCGGTGGGGTCCGGGCTCACGAGGCGCTCCAGACCGGCCATCGTGAACTTCGCCCACCTGCCGGCCCGTGCCCACGTCTGTTCCTCGAAGGCGCGGACGGCCTCGTCCAGATCGCCAGGACCGGAGGCGGCGGCGACGGACTCGGCGAGTTCGGCGCCCTCCAGCATCGCGAGGTTCGCGCCCACCCCCAACGGGGGCATCAGGTGGGCGGCGTCGCCCAGGAGCGTCACCCCGGGGACGTGGGCCCAGGTGTGGGACACCGGCAGGACGTACAGGGGGCGGGGGACGAAAGCGGTGCCGTGGCGGAGGAGGTCGAGGACGGGAGCGGCCCAGCCCTCGAACAGAGCCAGCAAACGTGATCGCACGGCCTCGACGTCGGCCAGGTCCAGGCCTGCGCCCAGGACTGCGTCTAGGCCAGCGTCCAGGCCCGCGCGCCGGTTCACGCCCCCATGCCGGTCCAGGTTCGTGTGCCAGTCCAGCGGCGCACGGAACTGGGCGTACACCTTGACGTGGCCGCCGCTGTTGCGCTGGGCGACGAGGCCGCGGTTCACGCCGTACACAGCCACGGAACCGTCGCCTACCAGCCGGGCCAGGTCGGGGTGGCGGGTGTCGACATCGTCCAGGGAGGTCTCGACCACGGTCACGCCGGTGTAGTGCGGCGTCGCGGACGAGACCGCCGGGCGGACCCGGGACCAGGCGCCGTCCGCGCCGACCACGAGGTCGAACGTCTCCTGTCGCCCGTCCGCGAAACGGACCAGCACGCCATCTCGGGTCCCCGGCACCACCTCCGTCACGCCCCGCCCCCACTGGACGTCCAGGGGGCCGAGCAGCAGATCACGGAGTTGCCCGCGGTCGATCTCGGGATTGGCCCGGTCATCCAGACGGGGTCGCCAGTCGCGCAGGACGGTCCCGTCCGTGTCCAGGATGCGCATGGCCTGCCCCTCGGGACGGGACAGCGCCCGGAACTCCGCCAGCAGTCCCGCCTTGTCCAGCGCGAGCTGGCCCAGATTTTCGTGCAGGTCCAGCGTGCCGCCCGGGGGACGGGCGTCGGGGGCGGGATCGCGTTCGAGGACGGTGACGGGGTGATCGTGGCGGTGCAGGACGCGGGCGAAGGTGAGGCCGGCGGGGCCGCCTCCGATCACGGCGATACGGTGTCTCATATCGATACACTGTATTTTGACGAGACGATGTATCGCAACAGTACGATGTACGCATGACTGTGTGGGACCGGCCGGAGCCGCCGACTCGCCCCGCGCCGCTCGACCGGGAGCGAATCGTCGCCGCCGCCATCGCGCTGGCCGACGAGGGCGGGCTGGAGGCGGTGTCGTTGCGCAAGGTCGCCGCCCGGCTGGACGTCGGCCCGATGCGGCTGTACGGATACATCTCCACCAAGGAGGAGTTGTTCGACCTCATGGTGGACGAGGTCTACGCCGAGATCCTCCCCGAGGAGCGGCCAGGCGACTGGCGGGAGGCGCTACACATCCTCGCCCACCGCACCAGGCAGGCCACCCGCCGTCACGAATGGCTGGCCGACCTCCTCGGCGGCCGTCCGGCCCTGGGCCCGAACGCCCTCGCCGTGACCGAGACCACGCTCGCCGCCTTCGACGGCCTCGCCGACCTCGAGACCGTCACGCGCGCCGTGGAGACCGTCAGCGCCTACTTCACCGGCGCGATCAGGCGCGAGATCGCGAACCTGCGGGCCGAGCGCGCCACGGGCCTGTCCGATCGCGACTGGCAGCGCGCCTCCGGCCCGCATGTGATGAGGATGCTGGCCACGGGCCGCTTCCCGGCGCTGGCCAAGTTCGTGCACGACGGCACGGAGGTGGATGCCGACGTGTCCTTCGCGACCGGCCTGGACTGGGTCCTCGACGCCGTGGCCGCCAAACTCGCCCGGCCGCCGGCGTGACGCGCAGGGTTTCCCGGTGACATCCGTGGCACCGCACGGCGCCGCCGGACCGGCCCGCGCGATGGCGTGTCTCTCGGCACCCTCGGGCGAGGGGGTGCTCGCGCGCGGCGGCCATCGGGCACCGGCCTGCCGGAACGGCAGGCCCGGTAGTCCCCGTCAGGCGAGGGTGATGCTGTCGCCGCTCACCGTGATCTTCTTCTCGGCGAGCGGCTTGGCCGCCGGGCCGTTGGTCACGGAGCCGTCCTTGGCGCTGAACTTGCTGCCGTGGCACGGGCAGACGATCTCGTTGTTCGAGACGCTGGAGACAGGGCAGCCCTGGTGGGTGCAGGTCGCGCTGAACGCCTTGAACTCGCCGGCCGCCGGCTGCGTGACGACGACGTCCTTGTCCTTGAAGACCTTGCCGCCGCCCTGGGGAATGTCGGAGGTCTTCGCGAGCTCGCCCCCCGCCCTGTGCCGCCTGAGACTGGGACTGGCCGCCCTGGGACCCGTCCTGGCCCGCCGACACCGTCGTGTCGTCCCCGTCGGAGGCGCCGCACGCGCTCAGCGCCACGGCCAGCCCGGCGCCTCCGGCGCCGAAGATCACGGCCCGGCGTGTCGTATCCGTCATGCTCATCCTTCCCTGATGCGGCGGCCCGGGACGTCCACGGCCCCGGGTCCTTCCCCTGCGCGACGCGTCACCCTGTGTGTCCTCAGGTACGGCCATCACCCCGTCGCCGGTTCAGAGTGACGCGGTCGGAAGCAGAAGAGTAGGGAGAAATAATGAGACGAATACTCATACGCCCAAGATCTTGCGCAGGAACGTGCCGGTGTGGCTCTCCTCGACCCGGGCGACCTCTTCGGGCGTGCCGGCGGCGATGACCCTGCCGCCGCCGGACCCGCCCTCGGGCCCCATGTCGACGATCCAGTCGGCGGTCTTGATGACGTCGAGGTTGTGCTCGATCACGATCACCGTGTTGCCGGCGTCCACGAGCCGGTTGAGCACGCCGAGCAGCCGCCGGATGTCCTCGAAGTGCAGGCCGGTGGTGGGCTCGTCCAGCACGTACACCGTGCGGCCGGTCGAGCGCCGCTGCAGCTCGGAGGCGAGCTTCACCCGCTGCGCCTCGCCGCCCGACAGCGTGGTCGCGGGCTGGCCCAGCCGTACGTAACCGAGACCGACGTCGTTCAGGGTCTGCAGGTGACGGCGGATGGCGGGGATCGCCTCGAAGAACTCCAGGGCCTCCTCGATCGGCATGTCGAGGACCTCGGCGATCGTCTTGCCCTTGTAGTGGACCTCCAGCGTCTCCCGGTTGTACCGGGCGCCGTGGCAGACCTCACAGGGGACGTAGACGTCCGGCAGGAAGTTCATCTCGATCTTGATGGTGCCGTCGCCGGAGCACGCCTCGCAGCGCCCGCCCTTGACGTTGAAGCTGAACCGGCCCTGAAGGTAGCCGCGGACCTTCGCCTCGGTCGTGGCCGCGAACAGCTTGCGCACGTGGTCGAAGACGCCGGTGTACGTCGCCGGGTTGGACCTCGGCGTACGGCCGATCGGCGACTGGTCGACGTGGACGACCTTGTCCACCAGGTCGGTGCCGACGACCCGGGAGTGCCGTCCCGGCACGGTCTTGGCCCCGTTCAGCTCCTTGGCCAGCGCGGCGTACAGGATGTCGTTGACCAGCGTCGACTTGCCGGACCCCGAGACGCCGGTGACCGCGGTGAAGACGCCGAGCGGGAACTCGACGTCCACCCCCTTCAGGTTGTGCTCACGGGCGCCCTTCACGACGAGCTGCCGCTTCTTGTCCCGCGGGCGCCGGATCTCCGGCACGGTGATCGCCTTGCGGCCCGACAGGTACGCGCCGGTCAGCGACTCCTCGCTGGCGAGCAGCTCCTGCACGGTGCCGGACACGACGACCTGGCCGCCGTGCTCGCCCGCGCCTGGGCCGATGTCGACCACCCAGTCGGCGGCGGCGATGGTGTCCTCGTCGTGCTCGACCACGATCAGCGTGTTGCCCATGTCGCGCAGCCGGATCAGCGTCTCCAGCAGGCGCTGGTTGTCCCGCTGGTGCAGGCCGATGGACGGCTCGTCCAGCACGTACAGCACGCCGACCAGGCCGGAGCCGATCTGGGTCGCCAGCCGGATCCGCTGCGCCTCGCCGCCCGCCAGCGTGCCGGCGGCGCGGTCGAGCGTGAGGTAGTCGAGGCCGACGTCGAGCAGGAAGCCCAGCCGGGCGTTGATCTCCTTGACCACCCGCTCGGCGATGTGCATGTCGCGCTCGGACAGCCGCAGGCCGGACAGGAACTTGGCGCAGTCGGCGATCGACATCCCCGAGACCTCGGCGATCGAGGCGTCCCCGACGGTCACGGCCAGCGAGACCGGCTTGAGGCGGCGGCCCTTGCAGGCCGGGCAGGGCACCTCGCGCATGAAGCCCTCGAACCGCTCCCGGCTGGCGTCGCTCTCCGACTCGGCGTGCCGGCGCTGCACCCAGGGGATCACGCCCTCGAACTCGGTGTAGTAGGACCGCTGCCTGCCGTACCGGTTGCTGTAGCGGATGTGGACCTGCTCGTCGTGACCGTGCAGGATCGCCTTCTGCGCCTTCTTCGGCAGCCGCTCCCACGGGGTGTCGAGGTCGAAGCCGAGCGCGTTGCCCAGCGCCTCCAGCAGCCGCACGAAGTAGTCGCTGGTGTGGCCGTTCGCCCACGGGCTGATCGCGCCGTCGCCGAGCGTGCGTTCGGGGTCGGGCACGAGGAGGTCGGGGTCGACCTCCATGCGGGTGCCGAGGCCGGTGCACTCGGGGCAGGCGCCGAAGGGCGAGTTGAACGAGAACGACCGGGGCTCCAGCTCCTCGAACGACAGGTCGTCGTAGGGGCAGTAGAGGTGCTCGGAGTAGAAGCGCTCACGGTTGGGGTCGTCGTCCGGAAGGTCGACGAAGTCGAGCGTGATCGTGCCGCCGGACAGCTGCAGCGCGGTCTCCACCGAGTCGGTGAGCCTGCGCCGCGCGCTCTCCTTGACCGACAGCCGGTCGACGATCACCTCGATGTCGTGCTTCTCGTACTTCTTGAGGGTCGGCGGCTCCTCCAGGCGCACGATCGTGCCGTCCACGCGGGCGCGGGCGTAACCCTTGGTCTGCAGCTCGCGGAACAGCTCGGCGTACTCCCCCTTGCGGCCGCGGATGATCGGGGCGAGGACCTGGAAGCGGGTGCCCTCCTCCAGTTCGAGCACACGGTCGACGATCTGCTGCGGCGTCTGGCGGGCGATCGGGCGTCCGCACTGCGGGCAGTGCGGCTTGCCGATGCGCGCCCACAGCAGACGCAGGTAGTCGTAGACCTCGGTGATCGTGCCGACGGTCGAACGGGGGTTGCGGCTGGTGGACTTCTGGTCGATGGAGACGGCCGGGGAAAGGCCCTCGATGAAGTCCACGTCGGGCTTGTCCATCTGACCCAGGAACTGCCGGGCGTACGCGGACAGGGACTCCACGTACCGGCGCTGTCCCTCGGCGAAGATCGTGTCGAAGGCCAGGCTGGACTTGCCGGAGCCCGAGAGCCCGGTGAAGACGATCAGAGCGTCTCGCGGGAGGTCGAGCGAGACGTCCTTCAAATTGTGTTCGCGTGCGCCACGCACGATCAGGCGGTCAGCCACGGTGGTCCCGATAGGTCGATGAGGTGAATGGAGGTGCACGGGCAGGCTATCCAGAGCCACCGACAATTTCGGGGGGCATCGTCCGGCGGCCGGAAGGGGCGGCCCCGCGTGCTTCCGTGGGACACGCTCCGTGAACCAGGGTATGAGCTTCGTCAAACCCGCGCCCGGCATCCGCGCGAAACCCCTGCTCATACAACCTCCGGGGGCGCCCTCCTCTTCCCGCGCGGTTACCGGGACGGCGGCCGGGGACTCCAGGGTCCATGATTCTTGCCATGTCCGTTATCGACGAGATCGCGCGGGAGCTGGCCGAGGCGACCGAGCGCCTGCTGGCGACCGCCGCCCGCCTCACCGACGAGGATCTCCGCGCGCCGTCCCTGCTGCCCGGGTGGACGAGGGGGCACGTGCTCGCGCACGTCGCCCGCAACGCCGACAGCTACGTCAACCTGCTGGACTGGGCGCGCACGGGGGTGCGCACTCCGCAGTACGCCTCGGCGCGGGCCCGCGAGGCCGGCATCGAGGCGGGCGCCGGCCGCCCGGCCCGTGAACAGCTCGCCGACCTGCGCGACAGCGCGGAGCGGTTCGCGGCGGCGGTCGGGCGGATGCCCGCCGAGGCGTGGACCGCGCCGGTCTCGGGGATGAACCCGCCCGAGCACCCCGCCTGGTACGTCCCGATCCGCCGGCTCAGGGAGGTCGAGGTGCACCACGCCGACCTCGGGGCAGGGTACGGATGGGCCGACTGGCCCGAAACGTACGTGAGACGAGAGCTGTACGACACGATGCTCTGGCTCGGCGACGAGATCCCGGTGGGCGAGGTCGTCGCCCGCGACCCGGGCACCGGCGAGGTGCTGAGGATCTGGACCGGCCTCGGCGACGGCCCGGCCGTGGAGGGGACGCCGCGCGAGCTGCTCGCCTGGCTCGCGGGCAGGACCGACGGCGCGGGCCTGCGGCTCGCCGCACCGCACGGACACATCCGGCACGACGCCTCCGATGCGCGCATCCGGCACGACACAGCCGATGCACGCGACCGGGACGACGCTGCCGGGAGGCTGCCGTCCCCACCGCCCTGGCCGAAGCCGTCCCCGGCGGGGCTGCCCGCCGAACCACCGTCGTCCTGGCCGCCCGCCGGGAACTAGAGAGGAACGATCATGACCTATACCGGAAACGTCACCAAGGGCGGACCCGCCGACGTACGCGAGGTCCCCGGGCTGACGATCTCGAAGATCGAGGTCGGCGACTTCGGCAACAACGCGTACCTGCTCCGGTGCGCCGAGACCGGCGACGGGCTGCTGATCGACGCGGCGGCCGAGCCCGACCGGCTGCTGGAACTCATCGGCGACATGCCGATCAGCTCGATCGTGACCACCCACCGGCACCCCGACCACTGGGGGGCTCTTGAGGAGGTCGCCCGGGCCACCGGCGCGCAGACGGTCGCGCACCCTCTCGACGCCCCCGAGCTGCCCGTGAAGATCACCAGGGAGGTCGAGCACGGCGACCGGGTGACGGTCGGCGTGGTGACGCTGGACGTCATCCACCTGCGCGGTCACACCCCCGGCTCGATCGCGCTGCTCTACCAGGACCGCCACCTGTTCACCGGCGACTCCCTGTTCCCCGGCGGCGTCGGCAACACCCAGAAGGACCCGGCGCGGTTCGAGCAGCTGTTCACGGACGTGGTGGAACGGATCTTCGACCGTCTGCCGGACGAGACATGGGTCTACCCCGGCCACGGCAGGGACACCACCCTCGGCGCCGAGCGGCCGCATCTGCCCGAGTGGAAGGCCCGCGGCTGGTGACGTACGCCTGACGTACGCCCGGACGACCGGCGTCCCGCCGCGGGACGCCGGCTCGCGCGCCCCGGTTCTGTCAGTCCGGTTCTGTCAGTCCGGTTCTGTCAGTCCGGTTCAGTCAGTCCGGTTCAGTCAGTCCGGTTCAGTCGGTCCGGGGCCGTGAGTCGCGGCGCGTGATCCGGTTTCGCGTGATTCGGAGGGCTCCTGCGGGGCAGCGGCTACCGCACGGACCGTCGGAGGAGCCCCCGGATGACCCCCCCTCGTGACCACCCCCCCTCGCGAGCGCGGCCGCGTGGAGCGGCCATGACACCCGCCTCATCGTGGCCGCCCTGGCCGGCATCGCCGTCATCGTGCTGCTGATCACGAAGCTGCGGACCCACCCGTTCCTCGCTCTCGCGCTCGGCTCGGGCGTGCTCGGCCTGGTGGCCGGCATGGCCCCGGAAAAGCTGATCGACAGCTTCTCCACCGGGCTCGGCTCGACCGTGGCCGGCGTCGGCGTGCTCATCGCACTCGGCGCGATGCTGGGCAAGCTGCTGGCCGACTCGGGCGGGGCCGAGGAGATCGTGGACGGCATCCTGCGCCGCAGCGGCGACCGGGCCCTGCCGTGGGCGATGACCCTGATCGCGGTGCTCATCGGACTGCCGATGTTCTTCGAGATCGGGCTGGTCCTGCTGATCCCCGTCATCCTGCTGGTGGCCCGGCGCAGCGGCCGTCCGCTGCTGCTGATCGCGGTCCCCGCCCTGGCGGGCCTGTCCGTCCTGCACGGCCTGGTGCCCCCGCATCCCGGACCGCTGGTCGCGATCGACACGCTCAAGGCGGACCTCGGGCTCACGCTCGGGCTGGGCCTGCTGGTGGCGATCCCGACCGTGATCGTGTCCGGCCCGCTGTTCGCCAGGTTCGCCGCCCGATGGGTGCGGCCGGCGCCGCCCGAGCGCCTCGAACGCGAGCAGACCCCCGAACCTGAAGACAGGGCACCGGAGGACGCGGAGCGCCCTCGGCCGGGGTTCGGCGTCACGGTGGCCACGATCCTGCTGCCGGTCGTGCTGATGCTGGGCCGGGCCGTCGCGGAGATCGTCCTGCCGAAGGACTACGCGGTGCGCACGGTGTTCGAGGTCCTCGGCACTCCCCTGATCGCCCTGCTCATCGGGGTGATCGTGGCGATGTTCACGCTGGGCCGCGCCGCGGGCTTCGGCCGGGCCCGGATCTCCTCCGCGATCGCCGACTCGCTGCCGCCGATCGCCGGGATCCTGCTCATCGTCGGCGCCGGCGGAGGATTCAAGCAGACCCTGGTCGACTCGGGCGTCGGCAAGGTCATCGGCGAGGCCGCGCAGAGCGCGAGCGTGCCCGTGCTCGTGCTCGGCTGGCTGATCGCCGTCGGAATCCGCCTCGCCACCGGTTCCGCCACGGTCGCCACGATCTCTGCCGCCGGGATCGCCGCTCCGCTGGCGGCCGGGCTCTCCCCCGCCCACGTCGCCCTGCTCGTGCTCGCCATCGGCGCCGGTTCCCTGTTCTTCTCCCACGTGAACGACGCCGGGTTCTGGCTGGTCAAGGAGTATCTCGGGATGTCCGTCGGCGAGACCGTCAAGAGCTGGTCGATCATGGAGGCGATCATCTCGGTGGTGTCGTTCTGCTGCGTGCTCCTGCTCGGGCTGGTGCTCTGAGGACCTTCCGGGGACCTCCGTATAGTGGTCGGCGCAAGCCGTTCTTCCCCTGGAGCCCGGGCACCTCATGGAGATCACTGGAATCGAACTGCGCCGGATCGCGATGCCGCTCGTCGCGCCGTTCCGGACGTCGTTCGGCACCGAGACCACCCGCGACGTCCTGCTGGTGCGGGTGGTGACGCCGGAGGCCGAGGGCTGGGGCGAGTGCGTGGCGATGTCCGAGCCGCTGTACTCCTCCGAGTACGTGGACGCGGCGGCCGACGTGCTGCGGCGTTTCCTGATCCCCGCGCTTCCCCGCGAGCTGGATCCGCAGGCCGTCGGTCCCGCCCTCGCGCCGTTCAAGGGCCACCGGATGGCGAAGGCGGCGCTGGAGGCCGCGGTGCTCGACGCGTCGCTCCGGATCACCGGGGAGTCCTTCGCCCGCTACCTCGGCGCCACCCGTGACCGCGTCCCCTGCGGCGTCTCGGTCGGGATCATGGGCTCGGTGGCCGAACTGCTCGACACCGTCGGGGCGTACGTCGAGGAGGGCTACGTACGTGTCAAGCTGAAGATCGGGCCGGGGTGGGACGTGACGCCGGTCCGCGCGGTCCGCGAGCGGTTCGGGGAGGACCTGCTGCTCCAGGTGGACGCCAACGCGGCCTACACGCTCGCGGACGCCCGTCATCTGGCCCGGCTGGACGACTTCGACCTCCTGCTGATCGAGCAGCCGCTGGCCGACGACGACCTCGTGCAGCACGCCCGGCTCGCCCGGTCGATCCGCACGCCGATCTGCCTCGACGAGTCCATCGAGTCGGCCGCCCACGCGGCGGCGATCAGCCTCGGCGCGTGCTCGGTGGTCAACATCAAGCCCGGCAGAGTGGGCGGTTACCTGGAGGCCCGGCGCATCCACGACCTGTGCCGCGCCCACGGCGTCGCGGTGTGGTGCGGCGGCATGCTGGAGACCGGGATCGGGCGGGCTGCCAACGTCGCGCTGGCCGCGCTGCCCGGCTTCACGCTCCCGGGCGACACCTCCGCCTCCCGGCGCTACTTCCACACCGACGTGACCCCGCCGTTCGAGCTGGACGGCGGGCACCTCGACGTTCCGGACGGTCCGGGGCTGGGCGTGGACCCCGTCCCGGACGTCCTGGACAAGGTCACCACGGCGACGGAGTGGATCAGGCTGTGACGGCCCGGACCGGTCAGGCGTCGCCGAGAGCAGGGTCGACCCTTCAGGCGTCGCCGAGGGCAGCGTCGACCCGTCAGGCGTCGCCAAGAGCAGGGTGCGGCCGGGGCTCGCCGGTGGTGAAGACCTTCACGATGCGGTCGGCCGCGAGAGCGGGCTCCTCCGCGCTCTCCACCACGTCGCCCCAGGACCAGCGGTAGAACCAGCCGTCCGACATCGCGACGCAGTCCACGGTCTCGGTGAACAGCGCGGCGTCCGGGTCGCGGACCTTCAGCGAGGGCGGGTCGGGGCGCAAAGACGCCTCCAGCCCCCGCAGTTCAAGCTCCCGGGCCAGTTTGCCGAGGAAGTACGTCCGGGTGTGCTCACGAGGAGGCATGGCGACCAGGGCTCCATTGGACTAGGCGGTTTTCTCCACTGATTGGCCGGGCCCAAGGTGGCGGGCCCCAGCCGACCGGGGCCCTGTTCGTGCGACGACGTCAGCCCGCGTTCTCCGTGCGTCGTTCCCTGCGCTGCTGCTGTTTGAACATGAGAACGCGAAGCGGAATGGCGGACACGATCGCGATCTGCATGGTGGCGCCCACCTTGATGAGCTGGTCGCCGCCCGCGAGACCGGCCGCCCAGATCGTCAGGCAGGCCACGTTGATCAGCATCCAGGCCAGCACGACGGCGGCCAGGTTGCCCTTCGGCTTGGGGTATTCGATCCGGCTGACCATGAGCCAGGCCACGGCGAAGATGGCGGCGAGCGTGACGTAGTTCGGCTGGAAGAGCAGCACGATCGACACCACGGTCATCGCGCCCATCGGGATCGGCAGGCCCATGAAGTCGCCGCTCTTGGTCTTCACGCAGGCGAAGCGGGCCAGCCGTACCACGCCGGCGAGCAGCACGGACCCGGCCGCGCACAGCACCAGCCACAGCGGGAGCTTGCCGGAGAAGCCGGCCCAGATCATCACCATGAAGGCGGGCGCGAAGCCGAAGCTGATCACGTCGGCGAGGTTGTCCAGCTCGGCGCCCATCGCGGACGCGCGGAACTTCCTGGCCACCAGGCCGTCGAACAGGTCGCAGGTCGCGCCGATGAGCAGCAGCACCACGGCCGTGCCGAAGAAGCGTGGGTCGGGGGCGAACTTGCCGCCGGCCTGCAGGTCGCTGATCGCCGACCAGGCGAGCACGCAGACGGCGAGGAAACCGCTCAGGGCGTTGCCGAGCGACAGGGAGTCGGCGGCCGACAGGCGGAAGGCCTTGCCGACGGGCCCACGCGGCTCCTCGGCCACCTCCTCCACCGGCCAGGAGGCCTCGGCTCCGAGGTCAGACGTGGTCAAGGCGCGTCACCCCCGCGACGGTCCGGGTGCCGACGGTGACCGCCGGCCTGATGCCCTCGGGCAGGTAGACGTCCACCCGGGAGCCGAAACGGATCAGGCCGACCCGCTCGCCCTGGACGACCTTCGCGCCCGCGAACAGGTACGGCACGATACGGCGCGCGACGGCGCCGGCGATCTGCACCATCTCGATGTCCCCGATCGCGGTGTCGAAATGCCAGACGACACGCTCGTTCTTGTCGCTGTCCTTGTTGAACGCGGGCACGAAGCCGCCGGGCACGTGCTCGACCGAGGTGACCGTGCCGGCCGCGGGCGCCCGGTTGACGTGCACGTTCAGCGGGCTCATGAAGATCGCGACGCGGGTGCGGCCGTCCGGCCACGGGTCGATGCTCTGCACGACGCCGTCGGCGGGCGAGATGAGCCTGCCCTCGCCGGGCGCGCGCTCGGGATCGCGGAAGAACCACAGCATCCCGCCGGTGAGTGCGGCGAGCGGCGCCGCGGCCAGCGCCCAACGGGGCGACCTGCGGGTGAGGACGGCGGTGACGGCCGCCGCCGCGGCGGTCGGAGCCAGCCACGGGGACACCCCGCGTGCGAGCCTGACTCGGCCCCGGGCACTTCCCGCGAGCCCGGATTCAGGGCCGCGGGGCAACGATTCGTTGGACACAGATGACCTTTGTACTCTTCTGGCGACTATGGAGCGGCATGCGAGCTAACGATCGATATTACCGATCCGGCAGTCAATGTGTGGCACAACGAGAACAAGCAAACAGGGTGAGTGCCCGTTTCGCTAGCCCTGCGGGGCTTCCGCCTGAGACGCCTCCGTCTGAGAGGCTTCCGCCGGAGTAATGGCCCTGTCGTCGCGGCGAGCCTTGATGAGACTGGCGACGGTGGTCACGGCCATGGTCACGCCGATGACCGCCAGCGACACCCAGATGGGGATCTGAGGGGCCCAGGAGACCTCGTTCTCGTGAAGTGCTTCGAGAATCAGCTTAACCCCGATGAATCCGAGGATGAACGCCAATCCGTAGCTGATGTAGACCAGCCGCTGCAGCAGTCCGCCGAGCAGGAAGTAGAGCTGACGCAGTCCCATCAGGGCGAACGCGTTCGCGGAGAACACGATGAAGGCCGCCTTCGTGAGCCCGAAGATGGCCGGGATCGAATCGAGGGCGAACAGTAGATCCGTGGTGCCGATGGCGATCATCACGATCAGCATGGGTGTCACCATGCGCTTGCCGTCCACGCGCACGGTCACCCGGGAGCCGACGTAGTCGGGGGTGGTCGGGAAGACCCGCCGGGCCCAGCGCAGGAGGATGTTCTCGTTGAACTCCTCGTCCTCCTTGTTGTGGTCCCTGATCAGCGTGTACGCCGTGTAGATGAGGAAGACCCCGAACGCGTACAGCAGCCAGCCGAAGCGGCTCAGCGCGGCGGCCCCGATGGCGATGAAGATCCCGCGCATGACGAGCGCCAGGACGATGCCGACCAGCAGGACCTTGTGCTGGTAGATCCGGGGCACCCCGAAGCGGGTCATGATGATGTAGAAGACGAACAGGTTGTCGACGCTGAGGCTGTATTCCGTCAGATAGCCCGCGAAGAACTCGCCACCGAGTCCGGACGGCCCAAACCGTTAACCCGATGCCGAACAGCACAGCCAGGCAGACGTAGAAGCCCACCCAGATGCCGGCCTGCCGCATCGAGAACTCGCGTGGTTCACCTCGATCGACGATCCACAGGTCGACGGCGACCACGACGACGAGACCCACGATGACCAGGGCCCACAACCACAGGGGTGCATGTACCACGATTACCTCCGGCGCGCGCTGAACACACTGCCGGAGGTCTCTCCCGCCCGTACGCGCACGGCGGACCGACGGCCCCGGGTGCTTACACCGTGATGACGGAACCGCCGCGAAGGGATACTCCCCCCCAACCCGTCCAGTATATGGATCAGACTTAGCCTCGCCTAATCCTTGCCGGAACGTCGGCGCTCGTCCGCAGGAACGCGCGACGGCTCACCGGGCCGCCGGTCTTGTGTCACCGGCGCGAGAGGGGGGTCGCACCCTCTCGCCACCCCGCCGCCGCTACGAGGCGAGCCCGTACGCCGCGAGCACCGCCCGCAGCGCCGCGTCCTCGTCGGGCAGCTCACGGCCACGCCGTACGGACGCCTCCGCCAGGCGGGCGGCCAGGGCCGGATCGCCGAGCAGGCGGCCGATCTCCCGGCTCAACGCGCCGGGGTCCTGCGGCGGCACCAGCAGGGCCGCCTCGCCCACCATCCCGGGCACGCCGCCCACCCGGGTCGCGATGATCGGCCTGCCCGCCCGCAGCGCCTCCTGGACGCTCAGCGGCTGCCCTTCCCATCGGCTGGGCACGATCACCGCCGTCGCGACCTGGAGCAGGTCGGCCGGTTCGGCCCAGCCGTACAGGACCACGGGCAGTTCCTCGGCCTCGACGCGGGCCTGAAGCTCCTCGCGCAGCGGCCCGTCACCCGCGATCACGAAGACCGGGTCCCCCTTGTACGGCGCGGCCGCCGCGTCGAGCAGCGTCTCCAGGCCCTTCTGCTGGGCCAGCCGGGCGACCGTGAGCAGGATCGGCCGCTCCTGCACGGCCCGCGGCGCGTCCGCCGGGCCGGGCAGCCGGGCGGCGATCTCGGCCCGCACGTCCTCGGCCGGGCGGGCGGGTTCGGCGAGCGGCGGCGCGGGCACGACCGCGAGGTCCACCCCCCGGGCGCCCCTGGCCCGCATGCGCTCCGCGACGTCGGGCGAGATGGCCAGAACCCGGTCCGCACGCCGGGCGACGATCCGTTCCAGCAGCCGGTAGACCGCGCCGATCGCGCCGCCCGCCGTGACCGCGTTGTGCAGGGTGACCACGAGTCGCGGCCATCCCCGCGCCCCGGTGAGAGCGAGCGCGGCCAGCGCTCCGGCCCGCAGGCCGTGGGCGTGGACGACGTCCGCGCCGCGGGCGAGCCTGCGCAGGCGCAGGGCGGTCCGCAGGTCGTGCGCGGGGTGCGGCCGGTCGGCGATCACGACCTCGGCGAAACCCGCGCCGGTGCCGGTGAAAGAGAATGCCTCCTCGGTGCTGCCGGGACCCGCGACCAGCACGCGGTGCCCCCGCGTGGCCAGCCCACCGGCGAGCATCCGCACGTGCCGGGCCACGCCCCCCACGCTCGATCCCAGCACGAGCACGATTCGACTCATGCCACCTCCTCGCCTCCGGCTCGGAGCGGCATGCGCCAGACGCTGTGCTTACTGATTCGCTCGCTACGCTCGCTCATGCCACCTCCTCGCCTCCGGCTCGGAGTCCGGTCGTGCCGGAGCGCGCGATCCGGCGCCTCGCCAGACGCTGTGCCTACTGATCAGCTCGCTCATACCGTCTCCTCGGCCGGTGGCTCCGCCGGGCTCGTGCCTCTCCCGCGTCTCACTCCGGACAGGGCGGCGGTCAAATCTCTCCGATCCACGAGGGCGGCGACGAGGACCCCCGCGACCACGGCCGTCAGACCGGCGAGAGCGGCCGTCAGGAGCCCGCCCCACGGGCCCTCGCCCGACAGGGGAATCCGCGCGGCCGCCGCGCCCGCGAGGAAGCCCGCGCCCCCGCCCAGCAGAGCGGCCAGACCGGCCCGCGGGACGCCGTGAACGGCCCGCGCCCCTCGCGCCCGCACGACCGAGGCCACCAGCAGCCCTGCCCCCACCGTCATGCCGGCCGCCTGGCCGAGTGCGAGCCCGCCCAGGCCCCAGCCGTCCGGCAGCACGAGGACGAACGCCACCTGGGCCACGGCCACGACCAGCCATCCGGCGACCTGCCCCCGGGCCGCCGCTCTGCCCTGTCCCGCCGCGTACAGCACCCGGCTGAGGTGGGCCACCAGGCCATACCCGATGAGCCCCGGCGCGAACAGCGCGATCCCCCGGGCGAAGTCCGCCGCGGCGACCGCGGTGTCGGCCCGGGCGAGGAAGACGTGCGCGACCGGTTCCGCGACCGCGGCGAGCGCACCGGCCGCCAGGCCGCAGACCAGCACGACCGCGCGTGTCGTCCGCGCCGCCAGCGCCGCCGAAGCCGTCGCCCCCCGTCCCCCGCCCGCGTCCTCGGCCTCGGCCTGCGCCCGGGCGGCGAGCGCGGGGAACGCGCTGGGTCGCGATGGGCACCGCGAGCACGGCGTACGGCACCTGGTAGATCGCCCACGCGTAGTTGTAGGCGGGCAGCGCGCCCCCGCCGACGCGGTTGGCGATGGGAATCAGGATCGCCGCGGCGGCCTGCTGGGCGACCAGCGCGCTCAGCCCGGCCAGAGCGAGCCGCCGCACCTGTACGGCGACGCCCTCGGGGAAGCGGAGCGTGGGCCGCCACCGCAGGCCGAGCCGCCATGTGGGCCCGGCCACCGTGACGACCAGAGCCAGCACGCCGAGCGTCGTGCCCGCAGACAGCGCGATCTCGGCCGGCGCGGGCACCGCGGCGGGGTCCTTGTGACCGCCGCTGAGCGGCCCGAAGGCCAGGTAGGCGATGATGACCACCACGCTCGACACCAGCGGCGCCAGTGCCGGCCCCGAGAAGCGGCGATGGGCCTGCAGCACGCCGTAGAGCACCACGGCCATGCCGTACAACGGGATCTGCGGCGCGAACACGACCAGCATGCGCGCGGCGACGGCGGCCACCTGGCCGACGTCGCAGTGCTCCACGTCGGAGCCGACGAGCAGGCGCGCCACCGGCGCCGCGACCAGGGCGGTCAGCGCCGCGAGCGGCACCAGCAGCACGATCACCCAGGTCAGCAGCGCGGAGGCGATCCGGCCGACCTCCGCACGCGCCCCATCGTCCGATCTGGCGGCGGCGCCGGCGAGCACCGGGACGACCATCCCGGCGAGCGCGCCGCCCACCACGACCTCGAACACGATGTTCGGCACGTTGTTGGCCGTGTAGTAGGCGGTGGCCAGGCAGTTCGTGCCGACCGTGCGCGCGAACGCCAGTTGCTTGGCGAAGCCGGTCACCCGCGCCAGGACCGTGATGACCCCGATGAGGACCGCCGCCCCCGCGATCCCCGCCCCGAGCCGTCTAACCATTCCGCTTACCCATGCCGGTGCCGCACGCCTCCGCGGACGGCCCTGGTCGTCCAGGTCACCCGTGCGACCCCGGCGAGCCGGGGGCGGTCTGGGGAGCGCGGCGGCCGAGCATGTCCAGGCGGTTGAGCACCCGGTTGCCGGCGATGACCTTGGTGAAGCTGACCTTCTCCGAGGCGGCGGTGAGAGCGGCGACGACACCGAGGGCGGCGATCCGGCCGGGCCTGCCCAGCCGGGCCGTGGCCGCCAGGCCGAGCAGCGCGCCGAGCGCGTTCGCCCCGGCGTCGCCGAGCATCGCCCGCTCGCCCAGGTCCTCGGGCAGCAGCGCCGCCGCCGCGCCCAGCGGGACGGCGGTCAACGCGGCGGCCTGACGGGAGCGCGGGCCGTACGGCGCGGCGATCGAGGCGGCCAGCAGGGGGACCCCGGCGAGCAGCCCCACCTTGATCGCGCGGCCGGGCCGCAGGTCGAACAGGTTGGCCAGATTGGCGCTGCCGGCGATCAGCGCGCCGTCGACGAGCGTGTCGAGGGACCGCGCCACCACGCCCTCGCCCTGGACGTGCCGGGGGGGCGAGGGCCGCCGCGGCGAGCCCGGTCGCACCGATGCCGAGGATCTTGACCGCTCCGCTGGTCACCTCGCCGCGTGCGAGCGCGGCCAGGTGGCCCTTGAACCCCTTCGACGAGGTCGTGCCGAACAGGTCGTCGTACGCGCCGAGGACGCCGCTGCCCGCGCCGGCGAGCACGGCGGCCGCGCGGGCGCGTACCGGGAGGCCGGGGGCGAGGGCGGAGGCGGCCACGGCGCCGGCGGCGAACGCGGGGCCCTCCAGCAGCGTGACCGGCTCGCCCCGATGGTTGACCCGGGTCCAGTACTCGTCGGCGGTCTTCTCGTCGCCGATCGGCGGGCGGCGCCGGAAAGCGGCGAAGGCGGCGCGCGCGGCGGCCGCGCCGAGCGCGGCGCCGACGGCGGCTCCGAGCACCGCGGCGGCGCGGGTGCCGGCCTGGGGACGTCTGGCCACGGCTGTTGCCCTTCTCTACGTGTTCGTCAGGCGTGATGTGCCGGTCGGCGGCTCAGCCCCGGCTCGCCGCCGGGGTGGGGGTCTGGCTGGCGCGGTCACCGTGGGCTCGAACGCCGTCGCGCCGCTGCCGATGCCGTACGAGCCCGAACGGCCGGCCAGTTGCTCCCGCAGAGCGTAGACCACCACGACACGGCCCGCGGCGAAATCGACGGTGTCGACGGTCGAGACCGCCGAGGCCACGCCGCCGGTGTCGTGCAGCGCCGCGATGACGCCGCCGTTGGCGGAGGCGGTGACGGTGCCCGCCAGGACGGTGCCGAGAGCGCCGCTGTCGAGGCCCGCCGCGACCGAGACGAGCGCGTTCGTCTGCCGGTCGGCGTCCTCCCCCTCGTACGGCTGGGCCGGCGCGAGCACGATGGCCATCGTCGCCCGCTGCTCGGGGTCGCCGTTCAGAGTCAGGAAGTCGCCCGCCTGGAACGCCTCGAGCACGCCGGTGGCCGCGGGGTTGGCCCGGCCCGCCTGCGCGCGGTCGTTGGTCACGATCGCGCCGGCGAGCATCGCGGCGGCCTTGTCGTACGGCGTGGCCCCGTCGGGGAAAGCGGTGCCGGCCGGGGCGAGGTTGGTGGCCAGCCCGTCCACCACGCTCGCCTGCTCGGCCTCGACGAACTTCTCGGTCAGGCTGACCCTGCCGGCGTAGGAGGCGCCCGCGCTCGTGACGAGCTTCTCGATCGGGTCGCGCAGGGCGGCCGACGCACCGGGAGCCTCGACGAGCACGACGCGCTCCCCCGCGAGCTGGCCGCGCACGAGCTCGGGCAGGTGGGTCGTGACCAGCGAGTCGCCGCCCTCCTCGCGCGTCTGCAGCTGCGAGATCTGCGTCAGGTATTTCTCGTTGGCCTGCCGCAGCGACGCGGTCATCTCCTCGGCCGACTTGAAGAACGTGGGCTCGAGCACGGTGCTGCCCAGCACGATGCCGACCGTGAGCGCGAGGAAGATCGCCACGATCGAGACGAGGTGATAACGGAAATCGATCACGAGAAGAGTCCGACCAGCCAGAAGATGAAGCCGTTCCAGGCCACGCGCAGGCCGTTCAGCCACACCTGACCGATCGGCGATACCGAGAGGACCACGCCGATCGTGACCAGCGTGGTGGCCACGAGCAGCAACAGGGAGGGCGTGGAGATCCGGCTGCGATAGAGCCTGCTCACGCCCTTGGCGTCCACGAGCTTGCTGCCCACCCGCAGGCGGGTGAGGAAGGTGCTCGCCGCGCCCGACCTGCCCTTGTCCAGGAACTCGTCGAGCGTCCAGTGGGTGCCGACCGCGACGATCAGCGTGGCGCCCTTGTCGTCGGCCAGGAGCATCGCGATGTCCTCGCTCGTCCCGGTGGCGGGGAACACGACCGCCTCCTGGCCCAGCTTGCGCACCCGCTCGAGCCCCGGCGCCCGCCCGTCGCGATAGGCGTGGACGACCAGTTCGGCGCCGCAGCACAGCGCCTTCTCCGAGACGGAGTCGAAGTCGCCCACGATGATGTCGGGCACGTACCCGGCCTCGAGCAGCGCGTCCGCCCCGCCGTCCACGCCGATCAGCACCGGGCGGTACTCCCGGATGTACGGCCGCAGCGTGGCGATGTCCTCCTTGTAGTGGTAACCCCGCACCACGATGAGAGCGTGGCGGTTCTCCAGGGAGGTACGGATGTCGGGCACGCCGACCCCGTCGATCAGAAGGTCGCGCTCGCGCCGGACGTACTCCATCGTGTTCGCGGCGAAGGCCTCGATCTGGACGGCGAGGCCCGCGCGCGCCTCGGTCATCGCCGCTTCGACGCTCTCGGCGGTCTGCGGCTCCCCCTTGCCGACGAGTTCCTCGCCGAGGTAGACCATGCCGTCGTGGACGCGGACGACCTCGCCGTCGGCGATCCGCTCGAACAGTTCCGGCGACGCGTTGTCGATCAGAGGGATGCCAGCATCGATCAGGATCTGCGGCCCGAGGTTGGGGTAACGACCGCTGATGCTCGCGGCGACGTTGACCACGGCCGCCACGCCGCACGCGACGAGAGCCTCCCCGCTGACCCGGTCGATGTCGACGTGATCGATAATCGCGATTTCCCCGGGCTTGAGGCGCTTGGTCAGCCTCTTCGTCCGCCTGTCGATTCTCGCCACTGCCGTCACCCCGGGAAGGCCGTCGGCCTTCCTGCGGCGGAGGCCCGGAACATTCAAGCTCGGGACCTTCATCATGACCATCCTGCCAGAGGCGGCGACCGCCGCGCTTCCACACCCCACGGCTCGTCTGAATTGTCACTGCAAGTCAGGGATGTTGCCGAGGTGCGCCGACCGGGGGCAGCCGAGCCAACGCACACCTTCCGCGACGCCGTCCGCCCCCGTTCCTCCGCCCCCTCGTTGCCGGGGCTTGACTGCTTCCCGGCGCGCCCTGCTCCAAACGTCACCCCCGCGCGCGCCCCGCCGAGTGTACGCGCTGGACGGGCCGGCGGCGGCGAGCCGCGGCAGGTCCAGCAGGCTCGCCCTGGCCCGGCATCTGCGCGATTTCGCGCTGCCGCGACCCCGAGGCCCCCGCGCGCGAACCGCACCGCGCCTACACCGCGTCTGCACCGCACCGCCTGCACCGCACCGCGCCTGCACCGCGTCTGCACGGCACCGCGCAGTGGCCGGCGACGGCCGCAGCCCTCAGCCGGCGGCGCGGCGGCCCCCGCGCCTGGCCGCCCCCGGGGACGCCTTCTCCCAGGCGGCCTTGTCGGCGGCGGCGATGGACAGCAGCTCGGCGGCGTGCGCCCGGCCGAGCTCGGAGTCCTCCAGGCCGGCGAGCATCCGCGACAGCTCCCGCTCGCGGCCCTCCTGGTCGAGCGTCACGACACCGCTGCGGACCACCCTGCCGTCGCTCGCCTTCTCGACCACGAGGTGCTGGTCGGCGAAGGCCGCCACCTGCGGCAGGTGGGTGACCACGATGACCTGCGCCGTCCTGGCGAGCTTGGCCAGCCGCCTGCCGATCTCCACGGCCGCCTTGCCGCCCACCCCCGCGTCGACCTCGTCGAACACGAACGTCGGAACGGGGTCGGCGCCGGCGAAGACCACCTCGATGGCGAGCATCACCCGGCTCAGCTCGCCGCCGGAGGCGCCCTTGGTCAGCGGCAGCGGCGGCGCGGCGGGATGGGATGCCAGCCGGAGCTCGACCTCGTCCACGCCGTGCGGGCCGAAGCCGTCGGTGGCGGTGATCGCCACGCTCACCCGGGCGTGCGGCATGGCGAGCGCGGTCAGCTCCTCGGTCACCGCCTGGCCGAACCGGTCGGCCGCCGCGGTGCGGATCGCCGTCAGCTCACCGGCCAGCTCGCCCAGCCGCTCGGTGAGTTCACCGTGCTCCCGTGTCAGCTCCTCGATGCGCTCGTCGTCGCCTTCGAGCTCCGTCAGCCTCTCGGCGGCCCGCTGCGCCCACGCGAGAACCGCCGTGACGTCCTCGCCGTACTTGCGCATGAGCCCGTTCAACGCCGCCCTGCGCTCCTGCACGGCGGCCAGCCGCGCCGGGTCGGCCTCGACCGACTCGGCGTACGCGGCCAGCTCGGTCGCCACGTCGGAGACCAGGTAACCGGCCTCGGCCAGGCGGTCGGCGAGCCCGGCGAGCGCGGGGTCGAAGTCGCGCACGGACTCCACGGCCGCCTTCGCGTGACCGAGCAGCGACACGGCGTCCTGCACGTCCTGCGCGCTCGACATCGGATCGCCGAGCAGCGCCGCGTGCGCGGTCGTGGCGGCGGTGCGCAACGCGTCGGCGTGCGAGAGCCGCTCGGCCTCCTCCTTCAGCTCGGCGTCCTCCCCCGCCCTGGGCTCGACCTTCTCGATCTCCTCCAGGCCGAACCGCAGCACGTCGGCCTCCTGCGCCCGCTCCCTGGCCTTGACGGTCAGCTCGTGGAGCAGCTCGCCCACCTGCTTGTGCCGCTTGTAGGCCTGCTCGTAGGCCCGCAGGGGTTTGACCAGCTCGTCACCGGCGTAGCGGTCGAGCGCCGCGCGCTGCCTGCCGGGCTGCAGCAGCCGCTGCTGGTCCATCTGCCCGTGCACGGCCACGAGGTCGTCGGCGATGTACGTCAACGTGCCCACGGGCACCGCACGGCCGCCCAGCCAGGCGCGGGAGCGGCCCTCCGCGGAGACCGAGCGGGAGATGATGAGCTGCCCGTCCTCGACCTCGCCGCCGACGTCGGCGACCTCGCTGGGCCACCCGGCCCCCGGGCTCGATCACGAGCGTGCCCTCGATCAGCGCCTTGTCGGCGCCCGGCCGGACCCTGGCCGGGTCGGCCCGCCCCCCGAACAGCAGGCCTAGACCGGTGACGACCATCGTCTTGCCGGCCCCCGTCTCACCCGTGACGACGGTGAATCCCGGTGACAGCTCCAGTACGGCCTCGTCGATCACGCCGAGCCCCTGGATGCGGACCTCCTCGACCCGTGGCCGCACTGGTCCCTCCCGTTTTGCCGACCGAACTCGCCAGAGATCCTACGCGTAACTCGTCAAGATTTTCGAGGACAGCGTGTCCGGACCGCGACCCGAACGAGAATCTGTGGACACGAAAGCCCTGCTCACCCGGCATATCACCATCAACCACCGCAACTCGCTGTGGACCGCGGCGCGTCTCGCGGTCAACCGGAGCGTACGCGGCCCCGCCAGCCCTGCACCGGCAGTCCGAACTTCGCGACCAGGCGGTCGGTGAAGGGCGCGCCTGTGGTCTCCACTCCGAGCAGGCGGGCCAGCCGTACGGGCACCTCGCCCCTGCGGACCTCCACGCGGGCGCCGGGCGGGATGTCGAAACGGCGGCGGCCGTCGCACCACAGCACACCGGCGCTGGTGTCGGGGAGGATCTCCAGCGCGAGCGTGGACTTCGGCGACACCACCATCGGCCGGGCGAACAGGGCGTGGGCGCTGTTGGGCACCAGGAGCAGCGCCTCCACCTCGGGCCACACGACCGGACCGCCCGCCGAGAAGGCGTACGCCGTCGAACCTGTGGGGGTCGCGCAGATCACGCCGTCGCACCCCCAGCGCGACAGCGGCCGGCCGTCGATCTCCGCGACGACCTCCAGCATGCGGTCCTTCTTCTCGACCGACGCCTCGTTGAGCGCCCAGGTCCGCGCAAGCACCGAGCCGTTCAGGCGCACGACGACCTCGATCGTCATGCGCTCCTCGACCTCGTAGCGGCCCTCGGCCACCAGGTCCACCACGGACGACAGGTCCTCCACCTCCGCCTCGGCGAGGAAGCCCACATGCCCCAGGTTCACTCCGAGCAGCGGCACCGCGGCCGGGCGGGCCATCTCGGCGGCGCGCAGCAGCGTGCCGTCACCGCCGAGGACGATGATCAGCTCGGCCTCCTCCAGCGCCGCCCCGTTGTCCGGGACCACCTCGGCGTGGGCGCAGCCGAGCTCCTCGGCCTCCTCGTCGAGCACCCGGACGTTGATGCCCGCCTCGATCAGCCGTTCCATCACCAGGCGGGCGCTGCGCACCGCCGCCTCCCGGCCCGTGTGCGCCGTGACCAGGACGGTCCTCTTGGCGTCCGCCCGGTCGTCCGTCGCGCCGCCCGTGCTCATCGCGCTCATCGTCTCCACGCCTCGCCGCCCGCTTTCACCGGGGCCCCTCCGCGACCGCCGTGTCGATGGCCGCGTCCACGTCGGGCACGGGGTCGTGTCCCGGCCCCTTCCCGAGCCACAGAACGTATTCCACGTTCCCCGACGGCCCCGGCAGCGGGCTCGCCGTCACGCCCTTCACCGTCAGGCCCAGCGAGCCCGCCGCCGCAGCGACGTCCCGCACCGCCTCCGCCCGCAGAGCCGGGTCGCGTACGACGCCTCCCGAGCCCACGCGCTCCTTGCCCACCTCGAACTGCGGCTTGACCAGCATCGCGAACTCCGCCACCTCGGCCGCGCAGCGCACCAGGGCCGGGAGGACGAGCCGGAGGGAGATGAAGGACAGATCTCCCACGATCAGCGTCGGCGGCTCGCCCACCATCTCCGGGGTCAGGTCGCGCACGTTGACCCGCTCCATCACCGTGACCCGCTCGTCCGTACGCAGCGACCAGGCGAGCTGGCCGTATCCCACGTCGACCGCGAGCACGTGGGCGGCGCCGTGCCTGAGCAGCACGTCGGTGAAGCCGCCGGTCGAGGCTCCCGCGTCGAGGCACCGGCGCCCCTCAACGCGGAGCCCTTCGAACGCGCGCAGCGCGCCGAGCAGCTTGTGCGCGCCCCTGGACACGTAGTCGGGTCCTCGGCCGTCTCGGCGACAACGATGGGAGCGGCGGTGTCCACCTGCGTGGCCGCCTTGCCCGCCACCCGTCCTCCGACGCTGACCCGGCCCGCCTCGATGAGCTGGGCCGCCTGCTCTCTGGACCGGGCGAGCCCGCGGCGTACGAGTTCGCTGTCGAGCCGTACGCGCTTCACCGGGCCCGCTCCGCACGGTCACGTGCCGTCCGGACCGGCGTCCGCGTCCCTCTCGTGGCGTCCGCGGCCGCTCCCGTGGCGCTCACTGATCGTTCTCCCGGCCGCCGTGGGTTTCCGGCTGCCGCCCGTCGGCATCCTCCACGGACGCGAGCACCGCTTCGAGGCCGGCGAGGACCTGTTCGAAGACGCCCACATGCTCGGAGACCGGCGCGTGAGCCAGCCGTCCGAGAGGCGACAACGCGGCCTGCACGCCGTCGGCGCCCGAGGAGAGGTGTTCCCCGGCCGCGATCCCGCTGTCCGTCATGGTCCCTTCCTGCTCCGATCAGCTGCCCCGTCACGCTTGCCTGTCCAGCTTCCCGTGCGCGGCCTCACGCTCGCGCCGGGGCTGGTCGCCTCGACGCTATCGGACGCCACCGACGATCGTGCGCCATCCGGCCCTTCCAGGGGGAGCACGCATCGCGTGATCTCGCCTCAAGTCCTGAGCGAGGCCGCCCACACCTCGCCGTCCCTTTGGTTGCGAAATCTACGGCTCGCGGACCGCCGAACTCGTGCCGTTGCCTTTCCATGACCCGACGCGGATTTCGCGCGGGCCGCCCGTGGAAAGCTACTGTCGGTAGGTAGAGGGGAATCGCATCGTCGACCGGTGATCCGTGCGCGGTTCGCAAGGAGACATGGTCCGCGAAGAGACACGGTCCGCGAGGAGAAAGGCAGGCGCATGGCGACCGTCGAGGAATGCCGGGCGGCGCTGGACAAACTCGTCGAGCAGTTCGGCGAGATAAGCGAGGAGGACCGTGCCAAGCACGTGGTCGAACGCCGGCTGGCCTGCCGGATCTCCGACCTCGGCGTGACCTTCTACGGCCGCATCCACCGGGGCGGGCTCGACCCCTTCAAGGAGGTGCCCCCGGAGGACGGCCGGCCCGCCGAGGTCAAGCTGACGCTCAAGAGCGAGGACCTGGTCTCGATGGTGAACGGCGAGCTCGACATGGGCCGCGCGCTGCTGGGCGGCCGGGTCAAGATCGACGCGAGCCTCGGCGATCTGCTGCGCCTGCGCAAGCTCCTCTGATACCAGCCCCTCCGACGCGAGTTCCTCTGGCCGCCTCCGCACAGACCACGCCGCACGGAGCACGCCGTACATAGCGGGATCCGGACCGCGAGAACGCGGCATGTCTGAGCGGGCGGGTTGCGGGGCCGCGGCCTCGAACGCAAAGCGGGCGGGGTCGCGGGGCGACGACCTGAAACGCAGGCGGACGGCGTTGGGTGGGGCCACGACCTCGAACGCAAAGCGGACGGCGTTGCGGGGCGACGACCTGGAACGCGGGCAGACGGCGCTGCGCGGGGCGATCTCGAACGCAGGCGGACGCCGTGACGCGTGGTGCGTGCGACGACACCGCCCCCACATCGGTCAGCGGCCGAGCGCCGCCAGGGCGGCCTTCACCGCGTCCTCGTCCGCTCGGCCGTCCCCCGCCGCCTCCCAGGTGGCGGCGCACGCGGCGCGCAGCCCCTCGACAGGGTCGCCCTCCCCGGCGAGCACGAGTTTCCCGTCCTGCCACACGGCCGTCCAGCCGCCGCAGGTCCAGCCGCCCGATCCACGCCGCACGGGGACCACGGGGGCGTGCAGGCCGGACAGGTCGGCGGCGATGTGAGTGGGGCGGTGGTGAGGCGCGGCGGTGAGCACGTCGAGAGGAGTGGCGACGCCGGTCAGCACGAGCAGGCTGTCGACACCGGCCCGGGTCGCGCCCTCGATGTCGGTGTCGAGCCGGTCGCCGACGATCAGCGGCCTCTCGGCGCGGGTGCGAATCATCGACTCGCGGTGCAACGGTGGCTCCGGCTTGCCCGCGACCACAGGTTCGACGCCGGCCGCGGTGGCGATCACACGGCTCATCGATCCGTTTCCGGGCTGCTCGCCCCGGCCCGTCGGCATGGTCGTGTCGCCGTTCGCCGCGACGAACCACGCGCCTTGACGTACGGCGAGCGCCCCTTCGCACAGCAGCCCGTAGGACAGGTTGTCGGCGATGCCCTGCACCACGGCGGCGGGCGCGTCCAGGGCCGTGGTCACGGGGCGCAGGCCGTGCTCGCGCAGCGCCATCCGCAGTCCCATGCCGCCCACCACAAGGACGGCCGAGCCCGCCGGTACGTGCTCGGCGACCAGCCGGGCCGCCGCCTGTGCGGACGTCACCACGTCCTGCGGAGCGGCCGGAATGCCGAGATGGCTGAGGTGCTGGGCGATCGCCCCCGGCGTGCGGGACGCGTTGTTCGTCACGAACGCGAGCCGCACGCCCTGGTCCCTGGCCTTCACCAGCGCCTCCGGCGCACCGGGGACCGCGTGTTTACCGAGGTAGACGACACCGTCGAGGTCGAGCAGCAGCGTGTCGTAGGCGTCCACGAGCACGCCGGTGGTTTCTGGCATGTCGGAAGTATGGCCTACGGTCACGCCCGCCTCGCCCGCAGCGTGGCCCTGACCTGCTTCAGCGCGGACACGTAGTGCCGCAGGTCGGGGCGCATCGCGACGGCCACCGCGAGGGGCTCCTGCGCTCCCTCGATGTCACCGCTGCGCCACAGGGACAAGCCGAGACCGAAGTAGGCGTAGTCCTCGGCGGGGTTGGCGTCGACGATCCAGCGGAAGCTGCCCGCGGCCTCGTCGTAACGCTTCGAGTTGAACTGGGCCCGCGCGAGGGCCTCACGGAGGCTGCGCGAGTCCGGCTCGGCCCGTACGGCATGCTCCAGGATCGCCGCCGCCGCGGCCGGGCTGCCCTCTTCGAGCAGTTTCATGCCGCGCTTGAACCACTCATAGACGCCGCCGGAAGGCGTACCGCCCGGATCATTGGAAGAAGCAGAGGCCTCGTTTCGTCCTTCGATCATGGGGTAAGCCCTCCTGCACTCCGATTTCACAAGCAACCGGGCACCGCAGCGTCGGGGAGTCCGGGCACTTATGGCAACATGCCCGGTATGGAGAGTTCTGAACGGGCGGGACTGGTGCTACGTCCGTTCCACGGCGTCCGTTACGCGGTGGACGATCTGGCCGCTGTCACCTCCCCGCCGTACGATCTCATCTCCCCTGACGAACTGCGGGAACTGCTCAGTCGTCATCCGAACAACGTAGTGCGCCTGATCCTTCCCGGGGTCAGCCATTACGGTGAGGCCAGCGCCGCGCTGAGCGAGTGGCTCTCCGACGGGGTGCTGACGGTCGACTCCCTGCCCGGTCTGTACGTGTACGAGCAGAGCGGTGTCGGTTTCCTGCAGCGGGGCCTGATCGGAGGCGTCGGGGTCGGGTCGACCTCGGTCCTGCCGCACGAGCATGTCCTGCCGGAGCCCGTCGCCGACCGGCTCGCCCTGATGCGGGCCACGCAGGCCAACTTCGAGCCGATCTTCCTGTTGTACGAAGGCGGCGGCACCGCCTCCCGGCTCGTCGACGACGTGGCGACACAGCGTTTCCCCCTTATGGACGTCCGGACTCGTGAGGGCGTGCACCATCGGCTCTGGGCGGTGACCGACTCTCACGAGATCGAAGCCGTCGCGGAGGACCTGCGTGATCGCCAGGCGCTGATCGCGGATGGTCACCATCGTTACGCCACTTACGAGGCGCTGCAGAAGGACCACATCGGCCCCGGCCCTTGGGACTACGGCCTGGCGTACCTGGTCGACTCCACGGTCTACCCGCCCGACCTCAGGGCCATCCACCGGGTCATCCCGGGACTGCCCCTGCAGGAGGCCGCCGCCCGGGCCAAGGGCGCCTGGCAGGTCCACGAGTTCCCCTTGCTCGAAGACGCCCTCGCGGGGCTCGCCACGACGACCGGCCCCGCCTTCGTGCTCGCCGGCGAGGGACCCGCCCATCTTCTGACGGACCCGGACCCGCTGCAGGTCGAGCACGCCATGCCGTCCGGGCAGTCCCCGCGGTGGCGGATGCTCGACACCTCGATCCTCACGACGTTCCTCCTGCCCAGGGTGTGGGGGATCACCGACAGCGAGCAGTCGGTGATGGTCGTGCACCACGACGCGCTCGCCGCCGTCGAGAGGGCGCGCCGGCTCGGCGGGACGGCGGTGCTGCTGAATCCGCTGTCCACGGAGGACGTCCTCACTGTCGCGGCGCAGGGCGAGCGGGTGCCGCGCAAGTCGACCTCGTTCGGTCCCAAGCCCCGTACGGGCCTGGTCATGCGGACCTTCGCCACTGACTGATCACCCCGCCGGCGGCTCAGCCACGACGGCCTCGTCCCGGTGGCCACGGGACGACGTCGCCGGAGGGCCGACGGCCTGACCGTCCGAAGAGCCTGCCGGAAGGCTCCCGGGCTTCGCCTCATGTCCGGAGGCACCGGAGGACGCCTCACCACCGGAGGCCGCCTGCTCGGTTGCGCCCGCATCGGCGACCGCATCCTCATGATCCGCCTGACCGGTCTCGGCGGCGGTGCCGTCGTCGGCGTGGGGCCTTCTCCTGCGCGGCTTGCCGCGGGGCACGGCCGCTTCGACGCGGCGTGCCGTACGGACCTCGATCTCGTAGCGGCTGCCGCCCCGCCACCAGCGGCGGCGCAGCGCGCCTTCCACCTCCACCAGATCATCGAGTTGCCACCCGGTCAGCATGCCGCGCACGACGTCGTCGAGCGTCGCGCACTCGATCGCGTCCGACCGCTGATGGCCCGAGCGGCCCCCCGGCCTGCGGACCGCGAGACGCCACTGCGTCAGAAGGGCTCCGCTCGGCAGTTCCCGGTGTGCCGGCTCCATGGACAGCCGCCCGGCCAGCACCACCTCGTTGCGGTGCATGTGATCTCCTCTCTGCCGTGGAGATCACTATGCGTGGCCGGGTTGGGCCGGCGCGGCCCTGAATGCCATTCTGTGGATACCGGTTCTAGTTTCAGGAGTGGGCTGTGGACAACGTGACTCCACTCGGCGGCGACGTCTACGAGATCGACACGCGGATGGCGGGCTATTCCGGCATCACCGCGGGCTATCTGATCCTCGGCGACCGCCCCTGCCTCGTCGAGACGGGCACCTCGACCTCGGCTCCCGTGGTCAGGGACGCCCTGTCCTCCCTCGGGGTGGGACCGGACGATCTCGCGACCGTCGTGGTCACCCACATCCACCTGGATCACGCCGGCGGCGTGGGGGACATCGCGAACTACTATCCGTCGGCGGAGATCGTCGTCCATGAGAAGGGCGCCCGCCATCTCGCCGATCCGTCCCGGCTTATGGCGAGCGCCAAGATGGTCTGGGGCGACAAGCTCGACGTACTGTTCGGCACTCTGGCGCCCACCGACGCGGCCCGCATCAGGGCTCTGGGCGACACCGGGACGATCGATCTGGGCAACGGCCGCACCCTGGCGAGCCACTACTCCCCCGGCCATGCCAAGCACCACGTGGGCCTGCTCGACTCGCTCACCGGTGACCTGTACGTGGGCGACGCCGCCGGCGTCTATCTGCCCGAGACCGGAGACCTGCGGCCCGCCACGCCGCCACCGGACTTCGACCTCGACGTGGCCCTCGGCTCGATCGCGCTGTTCACGGCCCTGAAACCGCAGCGGCTGCTGTTCAGCCACTACGGACCGGTGGAGGACGTGCCCTCGACCCTCGAACGGTCGGCCGAGGAGCTCCGGATCTGGGTGGACCTCACCAGACGGGCCAGGGCCGAGGGACTCGACCTCGATCACGCCGTCGCCATGGTGCGCGACCGGACGCGGGAGCGGTACGCCGCGCTGCGCGCCGACGAGGCCACCGCCGAGCAGTTCGAGCTGCTGAGCGGCGCGCCGTCGAACGTCGCGGGAATCATGCACTGGCTGGACCGCACCCCGCACTGACTCCCGAACCCCTGAAAGCGCCGCTTCTCCCGACGCAAAAGTAGACGGGCGCCGCCGAGGCGGCGCCCGTCCACAACGTCAGGCCTGACGCTTCACCGGATCCTCGGAATCCTCGGGGCCGTCGAGCACGTCACCGAAGTCCGGCTCGATGAACGCGGGGCCGTAGGACGGCGCGCTCGTGGCCGAAGGCCGCTCGGCCACCTCATCGGCGTCGCGGGCCTCCTCTCCGGCCGATGCCGACGGTACGGCCGGTGCAGCCGGTGCAGCCGGTGCGGCTGGGGCGGGCACCTCGCTGGCCGAGGACGTCACGGCCGCATCGTCGTTCGCGGGCTCGCCGTCCGCAGGCTCGCCGTCCGCCGCGTCGTCGGTCAGATCGCCCTCGTCGGAGAGGTCGCCGTCGTCGGAGAGGTCGCCGTCGGAGATGTCCGCGTCGTCCTCCTCGTCCTTGACCGCCTCGCGAATCGCCTCGTCGCCGACTTCCTCTTCATCGTCGGCAAGGTCGTCCAGGAGATCACCGGACTCGGCACCGGACTCGTCGTAGCCCTCCTCCAGGTCCTCGATGAGTCCGCCGGTCAGCTCGGCGTAGCGTTCGGCCGCATCGGTCTCCCCGTCCTCGTCGAACGCCATGGCACGGGCGAACCAGTCGGTCGCCGCTTCCTCGTGCCCCGCGTCGGCCAGGGCGTCCGCGTACGCGAACGCGAGGCGTGCCGACCACGGCTTCGGCTGGGGATCGCGCAGTTCCGGAACCCGCTGCAGCGTGATCACGGCCGCGTCGTGCTGGCCGAGGTCGCGACGGGCCCCGGACTCCACGATGGCCAGTTCGATCTTGCCCGCGCGGTCCAGCCGTTCGGCCTCACGCGACCGGACGAGGTCGAGCGCCCGCTCGGGCCGCCCGAGCCCACGCTCGCAGTCCGCCATGATCGGCAGGTACTCGTCCGAGCCGGTGATCCGCCTGGCGGCCCGGAGGTCGCCCAGCGCCTCGGCGTACTGACCGGCGTGGTAGGCGGCGATCCCGGTGGCCTCGCGGACCACGCCGATCCTGCCCGCGAAGCGGCGGGCCACCTTGGCGTGCTCGTAGGCCTTCTCCGGCTCCTCCGCACTCAGCGCACGGGCGGCCGCCACAAGGTGGCTGGCCACGAGATCCGCCAGGTCGTTCGGCAGCGAGCGGAGCTCCGCACGCGCCTCCCGGTCCAGCTCGTCCGGCGTGATGTCCGGGTCGAGCGGAGGAATCTCCTCCCGCGTCCTCGGCCTGCTCTGCTCGTCCGGCCTGCCATAGCGGGTACGGCTGCCGCCCCGATCGTCGCGGCTGAAGGGACGTGCCGCGCCGCGGTCGCCGCTGAACGGCCTGGACTCGTCACGGTCCCTGCCGAACGGCCGGGCACCGCGATCGCCATCGAACTGGCGTCGTGGCCGGTCGCCGGAGCCCGACTCACGCCCGCGGAACGTCCGAGCCCCTTCGTCACGGTCGCGGCCCGGGCGCCTGTCGTCGCGGTCCCGGAACGACCCCCCGGGCTGGTCCCCCGGCGTACGGCGCGGCCTGTCGCGGAACGAGTCCCGGTCGCGGTATCGGTCACCACCGGTGTCCTGCCGATCCCCATAGGGGCGCCTGGGCCTGTCCCCGCCGCCCCTGCCGTCGCGGTCGCCGAACGAACGCCGCGGCCGCTCCTCGCCGCCGAAGGCACGATCGGTGCCCCGGTCGCCGCCTCGATCGCCGTACGGACGCCGGGGACGGTCCTGCCGCTCGTACCCGCTTCCGCCCCTGTCGTCGCGGCCGTAACCGCGCTCCTGGTCCGTACGTCGCGGCGGGCGACTGCCGGACCCGTCACGATCGTCACGCTCGTACCGAGGCGTGAAGGAGCGGCCTTCCCTGCTCTCCCGACCCTCACGGTTGTCGCGGCCGTCGCGCTCGCGGAAGCCGTAGCGTCCGCCGAACCCGCCGCCCTGGCGCTGCGGGCGGTCTCCGTATCCGCCGCCTTCCCGCCGATCCGTGCGGCGCTCACCGTACGGCCGGCTGCCGCGGTCGTCCGATCGGAACGGGCGTCCGCCCCGTTCCTCGCGGTCCCGCGAGCCCTGTCCGCCTCGGAAGCCGTCACGGTCCCCGTAGGAGCGACGCGGCCGATCGGTACGGAAGGCGTCCCGGTCCTGATAGACGCGCTCCCCGCGTCCTTCGGAGCCTCCGGCTTCCTTGCGTCCTTCGTAGCTTCCGGATTCCCGGCGTCCCTCGAAGCCGCCGGCCCCGCGCGGCCGGTCGAAGCTCCGCCCTCCGTCGCGGTCGCGGTATCCGCCACGGTCGTCGCTTCGGCCACCCGCGCGATCCCCGGTGCCGAAGGGACGGCGACCGCGGTCATCCCGGTCACGGTAGCCGCCGCGCCTGTCACGATCTCCATAGGAGCCGGTCGCCCTGTCGTCACGATCACGCGAACCGAACCGTCCCCCGGACGGTCCGCCCTGGTCGCGGTTGCCGCGCCTGTCGGACTGGAACGGGCGCTCGCCGCGGTCGCCGCGGTCGCTCCGGAAGCCTTCTCGCCGCTCTCCATAACGACCGCCGAAGCCGCCGCTTCCTCCATTACCGCGGAATCCTCCGGAGCGCTCAGCCCGGTTTCTGCTCTCTTCGCGGTTGTCTCCGCCACGGCCCGCGCCGTCGCGCCCGTCTTCTCTGTTCACTTCTGTCCTCTGTTGCTTGCTCACCGCGTCCGGTTCGCCGGCCGCAGGGCTCTGTCTTCCCGCTGTCCTGACTGTTGGGGATCCGCCCCATATCCGATGAGTTCCAGGGAAGACACGTTGTTTGCGCCGCAGGTCCGCTGGGATCGCGTCCGCCGCAGCCTTCGCTTCTCGTCCGATGCGACGAAGGCCACCCGTGGTGGGGCGGCCCGGCATTGCCAGCCTAGCGCGCCGTCACCACCGCCCGGGCCTCGAAGGGAGCTTTCGTTCCCGTCGACGCGGTTTCCGCAGGGTGAAGACATGGCCTCATAAACACAGAAGGGCCACCCCGCTTGGGGTGGCCCTCCTCGAAAGATTGTCCGGCGGTGTCCTACTCTCCCACACCGTCCCCGGT
>NZ_MWJN01000092.1:0-35936 GCF_002027145.1 Microbispora sp. GKU 823
GTCCGAGACGGAGCGAGCGGCGGCGTCGGCACGGTCCCGGCCGCCTCGGCGGGCACCGGCGGCGGCTCGTCTCCGGCCGAGGTCCCGTCGCCCACCGCCGCCTCGCGATCCGCGTCGCCCGACTCCTCAAACCGGCCGCGGGCGAGCCGGTCCACGGCGAGGCCGGACGTCACTCGGCCGGCCCCGACGCGGACGGTCACCGCGCGGCCGACCGTCCGCCACTCGAAGACGACCGCGCCGCTCCCCGCCGAGTCCCCGGCCGCGAAGCCGGTGGAGCCCTCGCCCACGCCGGCCAAGCGGGTCGTGGAGCTGGGACCCGGACACTTCACCGAGTACTGCGTGAGCCTCGGCTGGGAGTGGGTCGAGTACCGGGAGACGCCCACGCCCGGCGCCTACTGCATCAAGCGGAAGGGCGACACCATGTACCTCACCCAGAGCCGGCGCGACGCGGGCTGCCGCTGGCGCTATCACGACCCGAAGGCCTTCCACCGGTTCAAGGCCAAGTCGAACTACTGCTACACGTACCGCTGACCCCTCTCGCCGGCGCCGGGCTCTTCAGGACGGGATCGCGGGCGACGCGAGCACCTGGCCGGTCGTGCTCTCCCGGACGATCAGGCGATGCGGCACCACGATTTCGGCGGGCGGACGGGCCGCCCCGCTGATCGACTCCATGAGGACGTCCACCGCCATGCGGGCGATCTCCTTCTTGTCCGGGGCGATGGTGGTGAGACTGGGAGTGCTGTACTGACCTTCCTCGATGTCGTCCATGCCGACCACGGCGACGTCGTCGGGGACGCGCAGCCCCGCACGGGTCAGCGCCCGCATCGCGCCGAGGGCGAGCAGGTCGTTGTAGCAGAACACGGCGTCGGGCGGCTCGGGCAGGGCGAGGAGCTGCTCCATCGCCGTGGCGCCCTGGCGGCGGTGGAAGCGCGGAGTCGGCACGATGAGCCGCTCGTCCACCTCCAGTCCCGCCCGCACGTGCGCCTGCCGGTAGCCGCTGGTGCGAAGCTGTGCGGTCTCGCCGGTCGCGTACGGCTGGTCGCCGATGGCGGCGACGCGACGCCGGCCGAGGCCCAGCAGATGCGCGGTGGCCTCCCGGGCGGCGGCCACGTTGTCGATGGCCACGTGGTGGAAGCTGCCGTTGAAGATGTGCTCGCCCAGCAGCACGATCGGGACCCGGTTGCCCCGGGCCCGCAACTCCTCGGCCGAGACGCTCAGCGGGCTCAGCAGTAGTCCGTCGAACATCGTGGCGCGCGAGTCCCGGCCCAGCAGTTCGCGCTCGCGCTCGCCGTCGCCGTCGGTCTGGTCGACCATCACCACGTAGCCGCGGGCGCGGGCGGCGGTGATCACCTCGCGGGCGAGCTCCGCGAAGTAGGGAACGTCCAGCTCGGGCACGACCAGGGCGATCATCCCGCTGCGGCCCTGCTTGAGGTTGCGGGCGATGAGGTTGGGGCGGTAGTCGAGCTCGTCCAGCGCGGCCTGCACACGAGCGCGCAACTCGTCCGACACTGGGGCGTACCCGTTGACCACGTTGGACACCGTGCGGATGGACACGTTCGCCCGCTTGGCGACGTCGCGCAGGGTTGGACCGGCCATGCGTCTCCTATACCTCCGGCTGCTGGGGTTGGGAAGATCCTAACCGGCGCTTGCATCGTTGCAGACAAGCATGCACTATGTCTGCATCGTTGCAGAGCCCTCACAGCGTCTTTTCCCGGACGGCGAGGAGTACGTAGATGACCCCATCCCCCATGGATCGCCGCGGTTTCCTCAAGGGAGCCCTCGGCGTCGGAGCCCTCGCCGCCGCGGGCGGCGCGCTGACCGCCTGCGCTCCCGGCACGGGCGGCGCGGCGGCGCCGAGCAGGCTGGCCAAGCCCTCCGCCTCAGCGACGGCGGCCAAGGGCGAGATCACCGTCTGGAACCGGTCCGGCGACCTGTTCAAGGTGTTCGACGCGGCGATCGGCAGGTTCCGTGAGGCGTACCCGGGTGTCAAGGTCAACCACATGGCCGTGGACATCGACGCCAAGCTGGCCAACACGCTGATCAGCGGCACGGACGTGCCCGACGGCAGCTTCTGGGACGACGCCAAGATCGGCGGGCAGGCCGAGCACCTCTACGACCTCTCCGACCTGATCGCGCCCTACCGGGACCAGATCGCGCCGTACAAGCTGTCGGTGAACACCGTGGCGGGCAAGATCTACGGCGTGCCCTGGGATCTCGACCCGGGGCTGCTGTGGTACCGGGAGGACATGCTCCAGGAGGCCGGGGTCGATCCCGCCGGGCTGGCGACCTACGACGACCTGCTGACCGCGGCCAGGACGGTCCAGGACAAGTTCCCGAAGACCAAGCCCATCCACCTGGACAAGAGCCCGTTCCTCGGCCAGCTGTGGCTCGAAATGCTGGCCAACCAGCAGGGCACGAGCCTCACCGACACGCAGGGCAAGCTGCGGCTGGACTCGGCGGAGTACCGGCGGATCTTCACCTGGATCCAGACCGCGGTGAAGGACGGGCTCGCCACCCGGGCGCCCTACCTCGAGCCCGCCGACGTCAACACGCTCGACGGCGGCCAGCAGGTGTTCGTGCCGTGGGCGATCTGGTGGTCCTTCGCGCCGCAGCAGCTTCTCAAGGCCACCAAGGGCAAGTGGCGGGCGGCTCCGCTCCCGGCCTGGACGCCGGGCGGCCCGCGCAGCGGCGCCATGGGCGGCAGCAGCTTCGTCATTCCGGCCAAGGCCAAGAACCCGGAGCTGGCCTGGCTGCTGTACGAGTTCCTGTGCTTCAAGGAGCCCGGATACACCACGCTGTACGGCCCGAGCAGCGTGTACCCCGGAGGCCTGTCGACCTCGGTCCCCAGCTTCACGCCCGCGCTCGACCCCGCCAAGCCGCTGTTCCAGCCGATCGACGCCCTCGGCGGTCAGGACCTGTGGAAGGTCGCCGTCGAGGCCGCGGCCACCATCCCGGCCGCGGCGCCGATCCCGGCGTGGTGGGCCAAGTCGGTGGACTACCTGGGCGACAACATGCAGCGCCTCATGGACGGAGCGATGTCGCCCGACGACGTGATCGGCGATTCGGCCGAGAAGATCCAGCGCAACCTGATCGACCGCTCCTGATGTCGGCTCTCACCACGACGGCGAGGTCCGGGCGGGCGGCCGGCGCGCGGCCGAGGTCGCGTCGCGGCACCCGGCTGTCGCCGTACCTGTTCGTCGCCCCGTTCTTCCTGGTCTTCGCCGCCTTCGGGATCTACCCGCTCGTCTTCGCGCTGCAGCTCAGCTTCACCCGCTGGCACGGCGCCGGCGCGGCCACCTGGGTCGGCCTGGGCAACTACGTCTACCTGCTGACCAGTCCGGAGTTCTGGGCCTCGCTCGGCAACAGCGCGGTGATGTGGCTGCTGATCGTGCCGATCCAGATCGTGGCCGGGCTCGCCGGCGCGGTGTTGCTGGCCAACGCGAAGCTGCGATTGCGCGGGTTGTTCAGAGTGGCCTTCCTCGCGCCGTTCGTGACCCCGCTGGTGGCCATGGCACAGGTCTGGATCGTCGTGTTCGACCAGGACTACGGCCTGGTCAACCACCTGCTCAACCTCGTGGGCCTGCCCGACGTGGGGTGGCTGACCTCGACGGCGTGGTCCAAGCCGACGCTCGCGCTGCTGTTCCTGTGGAAGACGACCGGCTTCGCGATCATCATCCTGCTGGCCGGGCTGCAGGCCGTGCCGGCCGCCGTGTACGAGGCCGCCGCGATCGACGGGGCGTCTCGCCGGCGGCAGTTCTGGTCGCTGACCGTCCCGCTGGTGCGCCGGAGCATGGCCTTCCTCGTGGTCGTGCAGACCCTCGCCGTGTTCCAGATGTTCGCCGAGCCCTTCGTGGTCACCGAAGGCGGCCCGTACGGCTCGACGACCACCGCCGGGCTCTACCTCTACGACCACATCACCGCCTCCGACCTGGGCACCGGCGCCGCGAACTCGTTCCTGCTGGTGGTGCTGGTCTTCGGGCTCTCCCTGGGCGCGGTCAGGCTGCTGCGCCCGAAAGACGAGGTGTCATGAACCAGACGAGGCCGGGCCCGGTGCAGTACGCGCTGCTCGCGCTGCTCGCCGCGGCGTTCCTCTACCCGATCTGGTGGGCGGTCAGCTCCTCGCTCAAGCCGGCCGCCGAGATCATCACCAATCCCCTCGCACCGGGGCCCGTCACGCTGGACAACTACCGGGCGATGTTCGCCGACGTGCCGATCGGCACCGGCTTCGCGAACACCGCGCTGGTGCTGGTCGTCAAGGGCGCGATGACGATGTTCTTCTGCCCGCTGGCCGGATACGCTTTCGCCAAGTACGCCTTCCCCGGCAAGAACCTGCTGTTCGGGATCGTGCTGCTCACCCTCATGCTGCCGACCCTGGTGCTGATCATCCCGCTGCTGCTGGAGATGAGCGCCCTCGGCTGGGTCAACACCTATCAGGCGCTGATCCTGCCGGGCAGCATCGACGCGTTCAGCATCTTCTGGATGCGTCAGACGATCGCCGCCATCCCCGACGAGCTGATCGACGCGGGACGCGTGGACGGCGCGAGCGAGTTCGGCGTCTTCGCCAGGGTCGTGCTCCCGGTGATCCGCCCCGGGCTGGCCGCGCTGGCCGTGCTGACCACGATGAACATCTACAACGACTTCGTCTGGCCGGTCGTCGCCGTCAACGACACCTCGCACCAGACGCTCCAGGTGGTGCTGTCCACGCTGGCGCAGAACGTCACCGGCAACCGGATCGGCGCGGACTTCGCCACTGTTTGGGGCGAGTTGCTCGCCGCGGGCAGCATCGCCATGCTGCCGCTCCTGGTGATCTTCGTCCTCCTCCAGCGTCACTTCATCAACGGCATCCTCGCCGGCAGCGTCAAAGGCTGACCAGGCACATCTCTCATGAAACGGAGCACCATGACCCCGCGCGCGGAATACCCCCGGCCCCACTTCGACCGATCGCACTCCTGGTCAAGCCTCAACGGCGAGTGGGACTTCCGGGCCGACACCGAGCAGGGCTGGAATCGGACCATCACCGTGCCCTTCGCCTGGGAGACCCCCGCCTCCGGCGTCGAGGCCCACTGGCTGCCCGTGGCCTGGTATCGCCGCCGCGTCACCGTGCCCGCGGCCTGGGCGGGGCAGCGGGTCGTGCTCCACTTCGGCGCCGTGCACCACGAGGCCACCGTGTGGGTCAACGGCGTCGAGGTGGCCGCGCACCGCGGCGGCTACACGCCGTTCGAGGCCGACGTCACCGATGCGCTGCGCGAGGGCGAACAGGAGATCGTGGTGCGGGTCGCCGCGCCGCTCGACAAGCGGGACATCGCGCACGGCAAGCAGCGCAGCGTTCCCCGCGACGACTTCGACGGCGTGTGCTTCACCCCCTCGTCGGGCATCTGGCAGAGCGTCTGGATGGAGGCGCGGCCGGCCACGCACCTGGCCGCGTTGAAGCTGCGCCCAGCGGAGGGCCTGACCGGCATCGTGGTCGAGGCCCACATCGGGGGCCACGTCGAGGGCCCGGTGGGGGAGACCCGACTGCGACTGTCCGTGCGCGGGTGCGGCCCGTCGGTCGATGTGCCGGTCGGCCACGGGCCGGTGCGTGTGGAGCTGCCGATCGAGGAGCCGCGGCTGTGGTCGCCGGACGACCCGCACCTCTACCACGTGGACGCCGAGCTCGTCTCGCCCGCCGGCACCGACCGGGTCGCCGGATACACCGGACTGCGCACGATCGACGTGGTGGGGGAGGATCTGTACCTCAACGGCCGCAGGCTGTTCGTACGCGGTGTGCTCGACCAGGGCTACTGGCCGCGTACCGGCATCACGGCCCCGGACGACGCCGCGCTGCGCCGCGACATCGAACTGGCCGCCGCCGCGGGGTACAACCTGGTGCGTAAGCATCTGAAGCTGGAGGATCCCCGCTTCGTCCACCACGCCGACACCCTCGGCATGCTGGTCTGGGCCGAACCCGCCGCCACCGGACGCTTCTCACCCGAGTCCGTGACCGCCTTCGAGGAGCAGATCGCTCCCATGGTCGAGCGTGACGGCAACTCCCCGGCGATCGTCATCTGGGGCCTCTACAACGAGGAGTGGGGCCTGGACTGGGACATCCCGGGCGACCCCGCCAAGCAGCAGGCGGCCGCCCGGGCGTACGACCTGCTCAAGAGCCTCGACGCGACCCGGCCCGCCGTGGACAACTCCGGCTGGACCCACGTCAGGACCGACCTGCTCGACTGGCACTACTACGACGAGTCCGCCGCGTCCTGGGGCAGGACCGTGGCCGCGCTGCTCGACGGCGGGCAGGACGACTTCCCCGTGCGGCTCGGCCCCGACTTCGTCGTACGCAAGAAGCTGGCCGGCACGCCGGCCCAGCCCCTGCGCGGGCTGCCCAACCTGAACAGCGAGTACGGCGGCGGCTTCACCTCGGTGGAACGCGCCTGGCATCTGCGCTGGCAGACCCAGGAGCTGCGCCGTCACGACCGGCTGGCCGGGTACGTCTACACGGAGCTGTACGACATCGAGCACGAGTCGGCCGGACTGCTCGACTTCGAACGCCGCCCCAAGGATCTGGCCGGCGTGAACCCGGCCCACGTCAACGCCACCACGACGCTCGTGCTCGACGTCGTCCCGGTCGCGCCCGGCCGCGACCTGCTCAGCGATTCGCGCGAGGTCGCCGTCGGCGTACGGGTCTCCCACCACGGCGCCGACCCCGTGATCGGCCACCTGCACACCGCCTGGACCCCGGTCTTCGGTCCCGCCCCCGAGGACGCCGCGCTCATGGGTTCCTGGGAGCCGGGCCCCGCCGTGGAGGCGAAGCCGTTCCTGCTCGGCGCGCCCGCCGAGGTCCGCGCCGTGCTTCCGGACGGCTGGACCAGCGGACGGCTGCACATCGCTCTGGTCGGCGAGGGGGGCGTCGTCGCCCGCTCCGCCCTGGACGTGGACACCCACACCGACCCCGTCATCGGAGACGACGCACAGGCCCGCCCCTGATACGCGAGTGAGCCGGCAGCCGGGCGACTCCGGCTGCCGGCCTGATCGTCATCGCTCCGCGCCGGATCTTCCACCCTCGTCCGCGAGGACCGCGCTCGGGCTCGTGCCACCCAGCGGGATGCGCAGGGAGACGGCGCCGCGCAGGTCCAGCCAGGCCGCGTCCGGACTCCGGACCAGGCGCAGCACGACCTCCTCGCATCCAGGGCAGCGGGCCACGAGGCCGGGGGCCCGGTCGTACACGCGCAGCAAGGCCACCGGACCGGTCAGGCCGCACGAGGCGCAGCGGCTGACGGCGGCCGAGACGTCGGCCGCGAAGATCTCGGCCAGCGGACCGGCCAGGGCGTTCCCGTCGAGATGGTCGGCCTGCATGTCAGTCTCCCGTGGGGCCGAAACGTTCGGTTCTGATACGGGCGGGGTCGTGGCCGAGCCCCACCAGGAGCGCCGCCGCGGCCTCCACGAAGCCGGTGGGGCCGCACACATAGCAGTCGGCCTCGCCGTACGGCCCGAGATCGGCGGCGGTGAGACGGCCGGGCGGCCGCGGGTGCCCCTCTGGGGCCCGGCGCGTGTAGGCCAGCGTGACCGACACGCCCGGGTCGGGGCGCAGCAACTCCTCCGCGTAGCACAGCCGCTCGGGCGAGCGCACGGCGTGGACCAGCCGGAACGGCGTGTCCGCCCCGGCGGCGCGGCGGGCTCTGATCATGGCCATCAGCGGCACGATCCCCGCGCCGCCCGCGACCAGCAGCACCGGCGCGGGGCCGTCCGGGCGCCAGACGAACCAGCCGCCCACCGGGCCGCGCAGCTCCAGCTCGTCGCCGGGCTCCATGTCCAGGGTGAGGTACGGCGAGACCTCGCCGTCGGGCACCCGCTGCACGGTCAGCTCCACGCCCTCCGGCCCCGCGAGAGAGTAGCTGCGGCGGGCGGAGTAGCCGTCCTCGGCGGTGAGCTTGACGTCGACGTGCTGGCCGGCCAGATGGCCCGGCCAGCCGGGCACGTCGAAGACCAGCGTGCGGGCGGTGGGGTTCTCGTCGCGCACCTTGACCAGGCGCGCGGCCCTCCACCTAGTCATCGGCGTAGCGCTGCTCGCGCCACGGGTCGCCGTAGTTGTGGTAGCCCGCGGTCTCCCAGAAACCCGGCCAGTCCTCGGTGAGCAGCCGGATGCCGCGCACCCACTTGGCCGACTTCCAGAAGTACAGGTGCGGCACCAGCAGCCTGGCCGGCCCGCCGTGGCTCGGCGCCAGCTCCTCGCCCTCGTAGCGGTAGGCGATCCACGCCTTGCCGTCCAGCAGGTCGTCGAGCGGCAGGTTCGTCGTGTAGCCGCCGTACGAGTGGACCAGCGCGTAGTCCGCCGTCGTCTCGACGTCCTCGAAGAGCACGTCGAGAGAGACGCCCCGCCAGCTGGTGCCGAGCTTGGACCAGCTGGTCACGCAGTGGATGTCGACGGCCGGCTCCTCGTACGGCAGCGCCGTCAGCTCCTGCCACGTCCACCGGTGCACCTGCCCGGCCTCGGTGTCGATCGTGAACTCCCACCGGTCGAGCGGCACGTGCGGCGTGGGCCCGGCCGACAGCACGGGGAAGTCCTCGGTGAGGTACTGGCCGGGCGGGAGCCGGTCGTCCTCGCCCCTGCGTCTGCCGCGGAACCCGCGGGTGAAGGTGGTCACCGGAGGATCGTAGAGTCCGCCGGGGTGCCGCCATCGCCCGGGGGCGGGGGAGACCTCCGGAACCCGGTCACGGGGTCAGGACGATCTTGTTGCACTCGTCCTGCTTGTCCCTGAACAGCCGGTAGCCGCGCGGAGCCTCGTCGAGCGGCAGGCGGTGGGTGATCACGAAACTCGGGTCGATGTCGCCCTCGCGGATCCGCGCGAGCAGCGGCTTGAGGTAGCGCTGCACGTGGCACTGGCCGGCCTTCAGCGTCAGCGACCGGTTCATGACCGCGCCCATCGGGAACTTGTCGAGGAAACCGGCGTAGAGCCCGATCACCGCCACGATCCCGCCGTTCCTGCAGTTCATGATGGCCTCGCGCAGGGCGTACGGCCGGTCGGTCTCCAGGCGGGTCGCCTGCTTGGTGCGGTCGTAGGCGTACAGCGCGGGGTTGGCGTAGTGGGCCTCCATGCCGACGGCGTCGATACACGCGTCCGGCCCGCGGCCCGCGGTCAGGTCGAGCAGGGCCTCCCTGACGTCGACCTCCTCGTAGTCGAGGGCCGTCGCGCCCGCGCGCTCGGCGATCCGCAGGCGGTAGGCGAATCGGTCGATGCAGACGACCTGATCCGCGCCCATGAGGTAGGCCCCGGCCACCGCGAACTGGCCGACCGGTCCCGCTCCCCACACGGCGATGACGTCGCCGGGCTTGATCTCGCACATCTCGGCGCCCATCCACCCGGTGGGCAGGATGTCGGACAGGAACAGCACCTGCTCGTCGGCCAGCCCGTCCTCGATCTTGATGGGGCCGACGTCCGCGAACGGTACGCGGGCGTACTCCGCCTGGCCGCCTGGGTATCCGCCCAGCATGTGGGAGTAGCCGAAGATGCCGGCGGGGGAGTGGCCCAGGAGCTTCTCCGCGAGGCCGGCGTTCGGATTGGTGTTCTCGCACACCGAATAGAGGCCGAGCTCGCAGGCGGCGCAGCGGCCGCAGGCGATCGGGAACGGGACGACCGCCCGGTCGCCGACGTGAAGGTTCCGCACGTCGGGGCCCACCTCGACGACCTCGCCCATGAACTCGTGGCCGAGGATGTCGCCCTTCTTCATGGTGGGGACGAAGCCGTCGTACAGGTGCAGGTCGGAGCCGCAGATGGCGGTCGAGGTGACGCGAACGACGGCGTCGTGGCCGTTGAGGATCCGCGGGTCGGGCACGTCGCGGACCTCGACCTCGCCGCGGCCCATCCAGCAGTTGGCCTTCATGGCGGACTCCTCACCGCACCCGGCCGGGCCGGCACGCCGTCTCAGCTGCCGCAGCGCCCGCGTCCCTTCCGGGCTGCCCTCCGACCGGACGACCTCGCCGGTCTCCATGACCTGCTTGAACCGGCGCAGGTCGTCGCGCACCTGCTGCTCGGGGTGCTCGCCCAGCAGCCTGGCGACCGCGAGGCCGGCTCTGCCTCCGGGCGGGTCGTACCGCAGGTGCACCCGCACCTCGGTGCCGCGCCCGCCGGGCGCCTCGCAGAACCGCACGGTTCCGCTGTTCGGCACGAGGGCGGTGCTCGTCGAGCGCCAGGAGATCAGCTCGTCCCGGAGATCCTCGACGATCTTCGCGTCCCACTCGACCGTCATTCCGGCGGGGCCCCTGGCCGTCCAGTGGGTGATGCCGTCGATCGTCGTCACCGACGCCACGTGCGTCATGAAGGACGGCAGTCGCTCGAACCGGTGCCAGAACCGGTACACCTGGTCACGCGGGCATTTCACCGTGACGGCGGCGTGCAGGTCCACGCCCTCACCGGGCGCGGCCCCGGGGCGCCGCACGCATGCCCGCGTCGCCGCGTACGCGCCGGCTCCGGTGGCGGCGGCCGCTCCCGCCACCGCCGCGGGGCGGCCGAACCGCCGGACGGCGGACGGCGCGGCGAGCCGTACGCGTTCGAGGGCGGGACCCATCCGTTCCATCGCGCCGGACAGCGCCCGGGAGAGCCGCTCGGATGCGCGCTGATGTTCTCCGGTCATGTCGGCCTCGCCTCGCTCCCCGCTCGGGACGTACATGGTGATCAGTGATGGACGGTGACGAAGCGGCCATAGGGCCGTACCCGCGATTCGCCGCCCGACACCCCGCGCACCGCGACCCGCTGCTCCTCGTCCGGCGTTCCAACCAGCTGCTGTGGGACGGCTCAGGCGAGGCAGGCACCGGTTTATCGAGGTGGCGCGAGGGGACGCAGCGTCCGTCCGCGTCTTCGAGCCGCTGCCCTGAGAGCGAGGACACCATGAAGGCGGTGCACGGGCCCGTCGCGGCGGCCGGGGACGGCGTGCGCTCGTGGCTCCTGGAGGGGCTGCGGCATGAGGACGTGCTGCCCGCCGGGCCCCACGCGGCGGAGGCGCCGCACCGGCGGCACCCGTGGTGGCGGGTCATGTGCCTCACCGGGCTCGACTACTTCTCCACGCTCGGTTATCAGCCCGGGATCGCCGTGCTCGCGGCGGGCCTCCTGGCGCCCGTCGCCACCTTGTTCCTCGTCCTGCTGACGCTGCTCGGCGCGTTGCCCGTCTATCGGCGGGTGGCGGCCGAGAGCCCGTACGGCCAGGGGTCGGTCGCGATGCTGGAGAGGCTCGCCCCGCGGTGGTGGGGCAAGCTGTTCGTCCTCGTCCTGCTCGGGTTCGCGGCCACCGACTTCGTGATCACGATGACGCTGTCGGCGGCCGACGCGACGGCCCACATCCTCGAGAACCCCTTCGTGCCCCGCGCCCTGCAGGGGCACCAGATCAGCGTGACGATCGGCCTGCTCGCGCTCCTCGGCGGCGTGTTCCTGCTGGGATTCAGCGAGGCGATCGGCATCGCCGTCGTCCTCGTGGCCGCCTACCTCGCGCTCAACGCGGTGGTGGTCGTGGCGGCCGTGCTCCACCTCGCCGGGCATCCGGCCCCGGCGATCGGCTGGACGCGGGTCCTGTTCACCACGCACGGCGGACCGGCGGCGGTGCTCGCCCTGTCCCTGTTCGTCATGCCCAAGCTCGCCCTCGGCCTGTCCGGGTTCGAGACGGGCGTGGCGGTGATGCCGCTGATCAAGGGTGAGTTGCCGGGCAGGATCCGCGGCGCCAGGTGGCTGCTCACGACCGTCGCCCTGGTCATGAGCGTCTTCCTGATCGCCAGCAGCTTCGTCACGAGCACGCTGATCCCGCTGCGGGAGTTCCGGGAGGGCGGCAGGGCCAACGGCCGGGCCCTGGCGTATCTGGCCCACGCCTACCTGGGGAACGGGTTCGGCACGCTCTACGACGCGAGCACGATCGCGATCCTGTGGTTCGCCGGCGCGTCCGCCATGGCGGGCCTGCTCAATCTCGTCCCCCGTTACCTCCCCCGATACGGCATGGCCCCCGACTGGACGCGGGCCGTCCGGCCGCTGGTGCTGGTCTTCACCGCCGTCGCGTTCGCCATCACCGTCGTCTTCCGGGCGAGCGTGACGGCACAGGGCGGGGCGTACGCCACGGGAGTCCTCGTGCTGATCCTCTCGGCCGCCGTCGCCGTCACGCTCTCGGTCCACCGGCGTGGCCGGCGGGCGGCGACGGCGGCGTTCGCGGCCGTCACCCTCGTCCTGGCGTACACGCTGGTGGCCAACGTGTTCGAGCGGCCCGACGGGGTCAAGATCGCGTCGTGCTTCATCGCCGCCATCGTGATCACCTCGCTGATCTCGCGCGCGACCAGGTCCACCGAGCTGCGGGTCACCCGTGTGGTCCTCGACCCCCTCGCGGAGCGGTTCCTCCGCGAGGCGCCGGGCGACGAGATCCACCTGGTCGCCAACGATCCGCAGCGGCGCGACCGGGCCGAATACGAGGGGAAGGTGCGCGAGCAGTGGCGCAACCACCGGCTGGACCCGGCCACGCCGGTGCTGTTCGTGGAGGCCACGGTCCCGGACGCCTCGGAGTTCGAGACCGAGCTGCACGTCAGGGGCGAGGAACGGTACGGCTATCGCGTCCTGCGGCTGGAGAGCTCCACGATTCCCAACGCGCTGGCCGCCCTGCTGCTCTTCGTCCGCGACCGCTTCGGCAGGCTGCCGCACATCTACTTCCACTGGACGGAGGAGAACCCCGTCGCCGCCATGCTGCGTTACCTGGTGTTCGGCGTCGGGGACATCCCGGCTTTCACCCGCGAGGTGCTCAGGGAGGCCGAGCACGATCCCGAACGCCGACCCCGGGTGCACGTCGGGTAGGCGGTGTTTGCGCTGCCGGAAGAGGGGTATGCGGCTGCGCGACCGGGAGGCGAGGCTCATGACTGATCGCCTGTTTTCGGATCGCCGGGACGCGGGCCGGGTGCTCGCGGGGCTCCTCGGCCACTACCGCGGGCTTCCCGGCGTCGTCGTCCTCGGCCTGTCGCGCGGCGGCGTGCCGGTGGCGTACGAGGTGGCGACCGCCCTGGGCCACCCGCTCGACGTGCTCCTGGTCCGCAAGCTCCGCACACCCGGCCGCGAGGAGCTCGCCATGGGGGCGATCGCCGGCGGCGGGGTGATCGTGCTCGACGAGGACGTCGTACGCGGGCTCGGCCTCCAGTCCGACACCATCCGGCAGGTCGCCGAGCGGGAGGCCCGCGAGCTGGCGAGGCGGGAGCGGGCCTACCGGGGCGGCCCGCCCGTGGAACTGAGCGGCAAGACCGTGATCATGGTCGACGACGGGCTGGCGACCGGGGCGAGCATGCGCGCCGCCGTCCGCGCGGTCCGGCAGCGGAAACCGGCCCGGATCGTTGTCGCCGTGCCCGCCGCGCCGGAGTCCACCTGCCAGGAGCTGTCCGCCCTGGTGGACGAGGCCGTCTGCGCGACCACGCCCACGCCCTTCTTCTCTGTGGGGGAGTCGTACTGGAACTTCACCCAGACCGCCGACGAGGAGGTGCGCAGGCTCCTCCGCACGGCGGCCTCCGCACGGGCCGGGGCCCCGCCCGCCCGGACCGACCTCGCGATCCTGCGCTCGGAGCTCGTGCCCGCACAGGACGGCGTCCCCCCGGACGAGGTGCTGTTCGACATCGTCGGCGACGCGCGGTTCGTGCTGATCGGCGAGGCGTCGCACGGCACCCACGAGTTCTACGCCGCGCGTGCCCGCATGACGCGGCGGCTCATCGAGGAGAAGGGCTTCGTCGCCGTGGCGGTGGAGGCCGACTGGCCCGATGCGTACCGGGTGAACCGGTACGTCCGGGGGCGCGGCGACGACGCGACCGCCGAGGAGGCGCTGCGCGGCTTCCAGCGCTTCCCCGCCTGGATGTGGCGCAACGCGGACGTGCTGGAGTTCGCCGGGTGGCTGCGCGAGCACAACGAGCGGCTCGGCGAGCGGGCGCGGGCCGGGTTCTACGGGCTCGACCTCTACAGCCTGCACCGGTCCGCCGGCGAGGTCGTCGCCTATCTGGAGAAGGTGGACCCGGGTGCGGCGGAACGGGCCCGCGGCCGCTACTCCTGCTTCGACCACAGCGACGGCGACGACGGGCAGGCGTACGGCTTCGCCGCCGCCTTCGGGGCAGGGGAGTCGTGCGAGCGGCGGGTGATCGACCAGCTCGTGGACCTCCAGCGCAACGCGCTGCGCTACCAGCGGGCACAGGGACTGCTCGGCGAGGACGATTTCTTCCACGCCGAGCGGAACGCCGCGGTGGTGGCGGCCGCGGAGCGGTACTACCGCACGATGTTCGGCGGCCGGGTGTCGTCGTGGAACCTGCGCGACCGGCACATGGCCGACACCCTGTTCGCGCTGGCCGAGCACCTCGGGTGGCAGTGCGGCGAGCCGGCCAGGATCGTGGTGTGGGCGCACAACTCCCACCTGGGCGACGCACGGGCGACGGAGATGGGCGCGCGCGGCGAGCTCAACCTCGGCCGGCTGGTGCGCGAGCACACCCCGGAGGACTGCCGGCTCATCGGCTTCACCACCTACACCGGCACCGTTACGGCGGCCGACGACTGGGGCCGCCCGGCCGAGCGGAAGAACGTGCGCCCGGCGCTGCCCGACTCGGTCGAGGAGCTGTTCCACGAGGTCGGGCACAAGGAGTTCCTGGTCGACTTCGCGCATTCGGCCGATGCGGCGGACGTCCTGCGCAGGGCGCTGCTCGAACGGGCCATCGGCGTCGTCTACCGTCCCGGCACCGAACGGCAGAGCCACTACTTCCAGACCCGCCTGCCCGACCAGTTCGACGCGGTGATCCACATCGACGAGACCGGCGCGCTCGAGCCCCTGGAGCGTACGGCCCGCTGGGAGCGCGGAGAGGTCCCCGAGACCTACCCGGTGGCGGTCTGAGACCCGGACGGCGGTGCGCTGATCCGCGGCCGCATGGCTGCGAGAAAGTGCTCGACGAGGGCGTCGGCGTACTCGGGGGTGAGTGGGCCGGAGCGGAGCAGCCAGCGCTGGTAGAGGGGGGCGTACAGCAGCTCCAGAGCCAGGTCGAGGTCGGCGTCGGCGGCGAGCTGCCCGGCTCGCTGCGCGCTGCGCAGCCGGGCCTTCTTGGCCTCGTCCACCGGGCCGGCCAGCTTGGCGCGGTACTGGGCGGCCAGAGCGGGGTCGTTGATGATCTCGGTGTTGAGCGCGCGGACCGGGCCCTCGAACGCGGGGTCGGCGAACTCGGCCACCGTCGTGCGCATCACCGTCTTGAGGTCGGCCTCCAGGTCGCCGGTGTCGGGCAGCGCCATGCTCCGCTCCGGCCCGTCCTCGCTGAGCGCCAGGAAGGCGTCCAAGACCACCGCGCCCTTGGAGGGCCACCAGCGGTAGATGGTCTGTTTGCCCACGCCGGCCCGGGCCGCGATGGCCTCGATGGACAGCTTGGCGTACCCGACCTCGGAGACCAACTCGCGGGTCGCGGTGAGGATGGCCTGCCGGGAGCGCTCACTGCGGCGGGCGGGATCGGGCTGCTTGACCATGCCCCGGATCGTACCACGCTAATGAGACGAGACGTTCCGTCTTGACACTGCCGCGAGGCGAGACGTACCGTCTTGCCTCGTCGCAACGGACCCGAGCAAGAGGGGGTGGAGCCCATGACCCGGGTGTGGTTCATCACGGGCGCGTCACGAGGACTGGGCCGGGCGTTCGCAGAGGCGGCGCTACGGGCGGGCGATCGGGTGGTCGGGGCCGCGCGCAACGTCGAACCGCTCGCCGACCTCGCCCGGCGATATCCCGACGACCTGGTACGGCTGCCGCTCGACGTCACCGACCGCGCGGCCGTGTTCGCGGCCGCGGAGCGGGCGGTCGCGGCCTTCGGCAGGCTCGACATCGTGGTCAACAACGCAGGCGCCATGCTCCTGGGCATGCTGGAGGAGGCGACGGAGGAGCAGATCAGAGCCCACTTCGACGTCAACCTGTTCGGCGCGATCTGGGTCACCCAGGCCGTGCTGCCGTACCTGCGGGCCCAGGGCGGCGGGCGCATCCTGCAGGTCACCACGATGGGCACCGGCGGGGGTTTCCCGATGGTCGGCCTGTACGCGGCCGGAAAGTCGGCGCTCGATTCGGTGAGCGAGGCCGTGGCGATGGAGACCGAGCAGTTCGGCGTCAAGCTCACCATCGTCCAGATGGGCGGCTACGACACCGGCCTGTTCACCACGGGCACCACGATGACGACGCCCGACCCGCACTACCAGGAGCTGCGCGAAAAGCTGATCGAGATGTGGGGCGACGACGCCGGTCCCGCCCCGGACACCGCCGCTCCCGTGATCATGGAGCTGGTGGACCTGCCGGAGCCGCCGCGGCGTCTCATCGTCGGCGCCGCGTCCTACGACATGGTCCAGCAGGCCCTTCAGGACCGGGTGGAGAAGTACCACGCCTGGGAGCACCTCAGCCGCAAGGCGCCCGGATGACGTTCGCGCCGGACGAACGGCGTGGTGCGAGGGTCACCGCCGCGACCTCGAGGGCGCCGCACAGCAGGGGCACCGGCCCGGGCGGTTTGCCGAACCGGCAACAGGATTCGCGGCGGCGTCAGGGTCCGATGGAGGATCCACGCAGGAACCACCAGGAGTTTTGGAGGATCGATGGCGCAGCCCGCTTCCGCCGCGGCGGTCACACATCGTCTGGTGTCGTCCCCCGCCGGGCGCATCCACGTGGTGGAGCAGGGCTCCGGGCCGCTGGTGCTGCTGGTGCACGGGTTTCCCGAGTGCTGGTACTCCTGGCGCCACCAGTTGCCGGTGCTCGCCGCGGCGGGCTACCGGGCCGTCGCCGTGGACGTCCGGGGCTATGGCCGCTCCTCCAAGCCCGGCGACGTGGCCGCGTACCGGATGCTGGAGCTGGTCGAGGACAACGTCGCCGTCGTGCGCGCCCTGGGCGAGCGGACCGCGGTGATCGTGGGCCACGACTGGGGCGCCACCATCGCCGCGAACTCCGCCCTCGTGAGGCCCGAGGTCTTCCGCGCGGTCGGGTTGCTGAGCGTGCCGTACGCCCCGCGCGGCGGGCCGCGGCCCAGCGAGGTGTTCGCGCGGATGGGCGGAGAGGAGGAGTTCTACGTGAGCTACTTCCAGGAGCCCGGCCGGGCCGAGGCGGAGGTCGAGCCCGACGTCCGCGGCTGGCTCGCCGGCTTCTACGCCGCCCTGTCCGCCGACACCATGCCGCCCGCCGGCGCGCCGGACCCGCACTTCGTGTCCCGGGGCGGGAGGCTGCGCGACCGCTTCCCCGCCGGACGGCTGCCCGCCTGGCTCAGTACGGAGGATCTCGACGTCTACGCGGCCGAGTTCGAACGGACCGGCCTGACCGGGGCGCTGAACCGCTACCGGAACATGGACCGGGACTGGGAGGACCTCGCCGGCTTCGACGGCGCCCCCATCACGCAGCCGTCGCTGTTCGCCGGCGGCGCGCTGGACGCCTCCACCACCTGGATGGCCGACGCCATCGCGGCCTACCCGGTCACCCTGCCCGGCCTGGTCTCCTCGCGCGTACTCGACGGCTGCGGCCACTGGATCCAGCAGGAACGCCCGGACGAGGTCAACGAGATCCTCACCGGCTGGCTCGCCTCCCTGCCCGCCTGAATCGGCCGCCTGAACAGACGAACGTCCGGGCCGGCCCGTGTGGGCCGGCCGGACGTCATGTCAGGCTCAGACCAGGTCGAACCGGTCGAGGTTCATGACCTTGTCCCACGCCTTGACGAAGTCCTTCACGAACTTCTCCTTGGCGTCGTCGCTCGCGTAGACCTCCGCGACCGCGCGCAGCTCGGAGTTCGCCCCGAAGACGAGGTCGGCCCGGCTGCCGGTCCACTTGACCTCGCCCGTGGCGGCGTCGCGGCCCTCGAACGCGGTCTGGTCCTCCGACGTCGACTTCCACTCCGTGCCCAGGTCGAGCAGGTTGACGAAGAAGTCGTTGGTCAGGACACCCGGGGTCTCGGTGAAGACGCCGAGCTTCGACTGCTGGTGGTTGGCGCCCAGGACGCGCAGGCCGCCGACGAGGACGGTCATCTCCGGGGCGCTGAGGTTCAGCAGGTTCGCCCGGTCGACCAGCAGGTACTCGGCCGGCAGGCGGTTGCCCTTCCCGTAGTAGTTGCGGAACCCGTCGGCGGTCGGCTCGAGCGCGGCGAACGACTCGACGTCCGTCTGCTCCTGCGACGCGTCCACGCGACCCGGCGTGAAGGGGACCTCCACGTCGAAGCCGGCGTCCTTGGCGGCCTTCTCGACGGCGGCGCATCCGGCGAGCACGATCACGTCGGCGATGGAGACCTGCTTGCCGCCGGTCTGGGCGGCGTTGAACGACTGCTGGACGCCCTCCAGGGTGCGCAGCACGGTCGCGAGCTGGTCGGGGTCGTTGACCTCCCACCCGATCTGCGGCTGCAGGCGGATACGCGCGCCGTTCGCGCCGCCGCGCTTGTCGCTGCCGCGGAAGGAGGCGGCCGACGCCCACGCGGCCGAGACGAGCTGGGAGACCGACAGGCCCGTGGCGAGGATCTGCTCCTTGAGGGCGGCGATGTCCCCGGCGTCGACGAGCTCGTACGTCCGCTCCGGGAGCGGGTCCTGCCACAGGAGCACCTCGGACGGGACCTCCGGGCCGAGGTAGCGCGCGACCGGGCCCATGTCGCGGTGGGTCAGCTTGAACCACGCGCGGGCGAAGGCGTCCGCGAACTCGTCGGGGTTCTCCAGGAAGCGCCGCGAGATCTGCTCGTAGATCGGGTCGAACCGGAGCGAGAGGTCGGTCGTGAGCATCTGCGGGGCGTGGCGCTTCGACGGGTCGTGGGCGTCGGGAACGGTGCCCTCGCCGGCGCCGTCCTTCGGCTTCCACTGCCACGCGCCGGCCGGGCTCTTGGTCAGCTCCCACTCGTAGGCGAACAGCGTCTCGAAGAACGTGTTGTCCCACGTGGTCGGGGTGGGGGTCCAGGTGACCTCGAGACCGCTGGTGATCGTGTCACCGCCCTTGCCGGTGCCGTAGCTGTTCTTCCAGCCCAGGCCCTGCTGCTCGATCGGGGCGGCCTCCGGGTCGGGGCCGACGTTGTCGGCCGGGCCCGCGCCGTGGGTCTTGCCGAAGGTGTGACCACCCGCGATCAGGGCGACCGTCTCCTCGTCGTTCATCGCCATGCGGCGGAACGTCTCACGGATGTCGCGGGCCGCGGCGACCGGGTCCGGGTTGCCGTTCGGGCCCTCCGGGTTGACGTAGATGAGACCCATCTGGACCGCGGCGAGCGGGTTCTCCAGCTCACGGTCGCCGCTGTAGCGCTCGTCGCCGAGCCAGGTGGTCTCGGGGCCCCAGTAGACGTCGTCGTCGGGCTCCCAGGCGTCCACCCGGCCGCCGGCGTAGCCGAAGGTCTTGAAGCCCATCGACTCGAGGGCGACGTTGCCGGCGAGGATCAGGAGGTCGGCCCACGAGATCTTCTTGCCGTACTTCTTCTTGACCGGCCACAGCAGCCGGCGGGCCTTGTCGAGGTTCCCGTTGTCCGGCCAGCTGTTGAGCGGGGCGAAGCGCTGCTGGCCCGAGCCGGCGCCGCCGCGGCCGTCGCTGATCCGGTAGGTGCCCGCGCTGTGCCACGCCATCCGGATCATGAGCGGCCCGTAGTGGCCGAAGTCGGCCGGCCACCAGTCCTGCGAGGTCGTCAGCACCTCCGCGATGTCCCGCTTGACCGCCGCGAGGTCGAGGGACTTGAACGCCTCGGCGTAGTCGAAGTCCTCACCGAGCGGGTTGGCCACGGCGGGGTTCTTGGCGAGGATCTTCAGGTTGAGGCGCTCCGGCCACCACTGGTGGTTGGCGCTGCCCTGGGTCGGATGCGGAGCCCGCTTGTGCGCGACCGGGCAGCCGCCTTCGCCCTCCGTCTTCGGGTCGACAACGATTGCGTCGTGGTTCTCAGTCAAGGGAATCCTTCTGAACTAGCTGGATCATGGGGCTCAGGAAGCGCGGGCGGTGGAACAACCGGGGCACAGGCCCCAGTAGATGACGTCGGCCTCGTCGATCGTGAAGCCGTGCGTCTCGGACGCGGTCAGACACGGCGTCTCGCCGACCGCACAGTCGACGTCGGCGACGACACCACACGATCGGCACACGATGTGGTGGTGGTTGTCGCGACGCGGCCCTCGAACCGGGCCGGGCTGCCGGCCGGTTCGATGCGGCGTACGAGTCCCGCCGCGGTGAGCGCGTGGAGAGCCTCGTAAACGGCCTGCAGGGAGACGTGGCCCACGCGATCGCGCACCCCGGAGGCGATCGCCTCGACGTCGAGGTGGTCACCGCTGCGGACGGTCTCGAGCAGTGCGACGCGGGCGGCCGTCACCCGCAGGCCGGCCCCCCGCAGTTCCTCGGCGGCGGTCGGGTTCCCATGCGCGATCATGGCGCTAAACCTACCGCTACAAAGGCGACTAATTCAAGAGAACGAATCGCCCAAATCTCTTGCTCTCTCAGGTGATGCTCGTCTCACCGCAGCATGACGCACCACAAAGCGGTACGCGAGCACCCACCCCCCGCCCCGGGGGCTGGGCGCAGGTGCGACGGTGGGGTGTGCCTCACCTTGTTTTGGGATGCCTCGGCCATGTCGCCGGGCCATTAGTGATCTCTACGGTGAGCGCATGACAAACCGAACGAAACGGCCGGTCAGACCGGCACCGGTCCGCTCCGCACATCGGGTGAAGACCTTGCCGGTCGCCCTGTCGGCCCTGTCCACGCTCCTGGGCCCGGCCGTACTGCCGGCAGCGGCCCAGGCCGCGCCGACCCTCACCTGGAGGGCCTGCCCCGCAGGCCAAGGCCCGGCGGAGATGGAATGCACCACGATCGAGGTGCCGGTGGACTGGTCCGCGCCGGGTAAGACCACGATCAAGCTGGACCTCGCCCGGCTGCCCGCCGCCGATCCGTCGCTCCGCCTCGGCAGCGTTCTCGTCGTGTCCGACGGCGGTCCGGGGATCCAGGGCGTCCTCTCCCCGGCTCCGGAGTCGTTCACGAAGTTGCGCGAGCACTTCGATGTCGTCGGCTACAACCCGCGCACCAGCGTGGCGGAGCGCTATCTGCCGCCTTCCTGCGGAGTTCCCGGGCTGCCACTCGACGACCCGCGTGACCGCGCCGCATACGAGGCCCAGGCCGCCGCCCTCGAACGCCTGGTCGATCGATGCCGTCAGGACGACATGACCGGTCTGGCCGACCACCTGGACTCGGACTCGGTGGCCAGGGACATGGAGGCGATCCGAATCGCACTCGGCCAGGACAGGCTCACCATGCTGGCCTTCTCCTACGGCGGTGTTCCGGCCGCCGCGTACGCGCGGCTCTACCCGGAGCGCGTCCGTGCCATGGTTCTCGACAGCACGCCCGACGCGACGGTGGGCTGGCGCGGTATGGAACGCGCGCAACTGCGCGCCACCGAGGCGGCGTTCAAGCGCTTCACCACCTGGTGCGCCGGTGACGACGCGTGCGCCCTGCGGGGGCGGAACGTGCGCAAGCTCTGGCGCGAGCTGATCAAGAGCACCGGCCGCAGGCCCGTCACGTACGCCTCCGCCCGGCTGGGCGAGATCAGACTGACCGATCTGCACCTCAAGGCGCTGGCCCGGGTGGTCCTCCCCTTTCCGGAGAAGGCACCGGAGTTCGCCGACGCGCTGCTCAAGGCGAGCAAGGGTGACTTCGCCTGGTTCGGCGAGCAAATCCTGGGCGTCTCCGCGAGCTGGAGCTCGCCGGGTGCGGCGGCGACCCGGTGCCCGGATGGCCTGGTGAGGCTGGGGTACGAGGCGCTCGTCAGCGACCGCCGTTACAGCGAGCGGATCTCCCGCGACTTCGGCGGCGGGGTCGGCATCGGGCTGGAGGCCCTGGCCTGCTCCGGCTGGCGGCATCGGCCGGTGAACCCGCCTCGCCCCCTGCCGGCCGGCCTGCCTCCTGCACTGGGGCTCGGCGGCGATCGTGACTTTCCGGTCACCGAGCTCCTGGTGAGCAGGATCCCGGGCTCGGTCACCGTCCGCTATGACGGCCCCGTCCACGTCGTCTACCTGCGGGCGAAGGACCCGTGCGTGACGGGGTACGCCGACCGGTACCTGACGAAGCTGACGTTGGCTCCCGCAGGCACCCTCTGCTCGTCCCGATAGTGATGACACGGCAGAAAAAGATGCCCATACGCTGCTCCTGCTCAGGCCGCGGCTCGGGGAAAGGTGGGGTTTACCTCACCTTTTTCTGGGATGCCCAGGTCATGTCGGTCGAGCCGTACCCGTCTCTAAGGTGAGCGCATGAGCACTCCCTGGGACCGGATTCGCGGCCACTGGTCGTCGCCGACCTGGCTCCGTACCATCCACGTGACGGCGGGCGCCCCGATCGCGCTCGTGTCGATGGCAGCGATCCTGGCGCTGGGAGCGCTGTCGATAGCGCTGGCGTGGACAGTCGTCGTCCCCCTGGTCGCGCTGCTGATCCTCACCTGGATGGTGCCGCTGCTCACCTGGCTGCAGCGCTCCCGGTTCGCCGCCTTCCTCGGCCACGGCATCCCCCCGGTACCTCGTTTCCCCCGGGACGGGAGCCCGCTCAGACGGCTTCTCCTGCAGGCGCGATCGGCAGCCTGTGGCGGCAGGTCGCCTATCACCTGGCGATCGGGCCCCTGATCGGCGCGGTGGGCTTCCTGAGCGGGGCCGTGGCGTGGTCGGCGTGCCTGGTCGCGGTCATCGTCGCGGTGCAACTCCTGATGGCCGGAGGCGGCTGGACCGCCTCCCCGCCCGCGGCGGCCGCGCTCGCGTTGTTCGTGGTGGTGCCGTGGCTGCTTCGGGGGATCACCGCGCTCGACGCGGTCGCGGCGCGTGCGCTGCTCGGTCCCAGCGTGAAAGACGAGCTGGCCCGGCGGGTGAAGACGCTGCGGGAGAGCCGGGCCGAGGTGATCGAGGCCGCCGACGCGGAACGCCGCCGGATCGAACGCGACCTGCACGACGGCACACAGCAGCGGCTTGTGTCGCTCGCCCTGAACCTCGGCATGGCCCGCACCGCCTTCACCGACCTGCCGGAGCCCGCCCGCCAGGCCATCGCGCGGTCGCACGAGGAAGCCAAGCAGGCCTTGAAGGACCTGCGCGACGTCGTTCAGGGGCTGCACCCGGCCGTGCTCAACGACCAGGGCCTGGACGCGGCGCTGTCCGGTCTCGCGGCGCGTGCCCCCTTCCCCGTACGGCTCAGCGTTGACGTGCGGGAACGGGCCGCTCCCGTGATCGAGGCGGTCGCGTTCTTCGTGGTCTCCGAAGCGCTGACCAACGTCGCCAAGCACGCGCGGGCCTCCGAGGCCGACGTCACCGTGCGCCGCGACGCCGACGTGCTCCGCATCGTCATACGCGACGACGGCTGTGGGGGTGCCGAGCCCACCAAGGGGTCGGGCCTGCGCGGCCTCGCGCAGCGGGCGAGATCGGTGGACGGGACCCTGCGCATCGACAGCCCGAGCGGTGGCCCGACGACGATCGAGGTGGAGCTGCCGTGCGCGTAGTGCTCGCCGAGGACTCAGTCCTTCTCAGGGAGGGCCTGGTCTGGGTCCTCGGATCAGCCGGCATCGAGGTCGTAGCCGCGGTGTCCGACGCCGAAGGGCTGCTGCGGGCGGTGGACGAACACGAGCCCGATCTCGTCGTCACGGACGTGCGGATGCCGCCGACGCACACGGACGAGGGACTGCGCGCGGCGCTGCTGCTGCGGCACCGGCGGCCGAAGCTGCCCATCCTCGTGCTCTCGCAGTACGTCGAGGAACGCTACGCGACTCGGCTGCTGTCCACGGCGACGACCGGCGTCGGATATCTGCTCAAGGACAGGGTGGCCGACGTCGCCGAGTTCCTGGACTCGCTGCGGCGGGTCGCCGCAGGCGGGACGGCCCTGGACCCCGAAGTGGTCGCCCAGCTGCTGCTGCGCCGGCACAGCGATCCGCTGGACCTGCTGACCCGCAGGGAGTACGAGGTGCTCGCGCTGATCGCGGAGGGACGGTCCAACGCCGGCATCGCCGAGGCCCTCGTGGTCTCGGAAAGCGCGGTCGGCAAGCACATCAACAACATCTTCGCCAAGCTCGGGCTCTCCGGCGCCGAGAAGGATCACCGGCGAGTGCTGGCCGTACTGCGATTCCTGAAGATTCGAGAGGCGACATGATGAGAAGAGCGGTGCGGACCAGATGGATCGCCGCCGGCGCGGCGCTGACCGTGTGCGCGGTGGTGGCGATGGCGTTGGCGGCGTGGTCGGAGATCCGCGTTCCCCATGCCAGCGACTTCTCCTTCCCCGGCTCCTACAAGTCGTCGGTCCTCGACCAGCGGGGGACCGAGACGAGGACCGTGACGTACGCCGTCACGACGTCCCGGATCATCGTGGATGTGCGGGGCAGGGTCGACGTGCGGGTCGCCCCGGGTGTCCCCGGACGCCTGTCTGTCAAGCGGGAGACGACCTGGCACGGCGGGCCACCCTCGATGAGCGAGACCTGGGAGTCGGGGAAGACGCTGCGGGTCGAGGTGACCTGCTCCCGGGACCTGGGGCCGGTGGATGCCGACTGCCGCACCGTCTACACCGTGAGCGCACCGCCCGGCGTCGGCGTGCTGGTGATGACACCTGACTGGACTATGCCGTGCCCGCCGACCGCGTCGGAGGTGACCTGCGGCTCCGCGTCACGCGAGTCGTCATCAGGGAGCACCCGGTGAGATCCCCGGTCGCGTGAGAGCGCGGGAAACGCCGGCCGTAAGGCCACGGCTGCTTGAAGCGTGCTCACATCCGGTCACATCTCAAGGAACGGTAGAGCCTCTCATCGGCTTGCGCAAAAGCCGGTCACGGCGCTGCCTCCGGCGTACGCGCGGGGGTACCTACGCACCAGTCCGCGGTTCTCGAAGAGGGGAATCCCCCCATGACCACCATGACTGAGCACCATCCGCACACGGAACACGATCACCACCACGGTGCCGGGTGCGGCCATGTCGCCGTGCCGCACCGCGACCACGTGGACTACGTCCACGACGGCCACCTGCACCGGGTTCACGAGAACCATGTCGACGAGTGCGAAGCGAGCGGGCACGCCGTACACGACGTGCACGAGCACGAGCACGGACCGGGGTGCGGGCACGTGGCCGTGCCGCACGGCGACCACGTCGACTACATCCACGACGGGCACCGCCACGTCCGCCACGACGGCCACTGGGATGACCACTGACCTGAGCCCCGGCCCGGGGCGTTCCCGGCGGGGAGGCGGACGATGCGACCGGCGCTCGCGGCGCCGCTGATCGCCGCGGCCGGCCCGGCGGGCGGGGCCGACCTGACCGCGGCGCGGACCCAGATGGCCCTGTCACTCGGGTGGCACATCATCGTCGCGTGCCTGGGGGTGGGCATGCCCGCCCTGCTGCTGTTCATGGAGTGGCGGGGGCTGCGCCGAGGCGACGACGACTACCTGCGCCTCGCCCGGCGCTGGGCGAAGGCGGTGGCCGTGCTGTTCGCCGTCGGGGCCGTGTCGGGCACGATCCTCAGCTTCGAGATGGGCCTGCTGTGGCCGGGCCTGATGGGCGCGTACGGCCAGGTGATCGGGCTTCCGTTCGCGCTGGAGGGCATCGCGTTCTTCCTCGAGGCGATCTTCATCGGGATCTACCTCTACGCGTGGGACCGGCTTTCGCCCAGAGCCCACCTGCTGACCGGGGTGCCGGTGATGGTCGCCGGAGTGGCCTCGGCGTTCTTCGTCGTCTCGGCCAACGCGTGGATGAACCAGCCGCGGGGCTTCCTTCTGGAGGGCGGCCGCGTCACGCACGTGTCGCCCTGGGCGGCCATGTTCAACCCCGCAACTCCGCCGCAGACCATCCACATGATCGTCGCGGCGTTCATGGTGTCGGGCTTCGCCACCGCCTCCGTCTACGCCGTGGCCCTGCTGCGCGGGCGGTGGGACCGCTACCACCGCCTCGGCTTCCTGGTGCCCTTCACCGTTGCGGGGGCGCTGGCGCCCGTCCAGATCGTGGTGGGCGACTACGCCGCGCGTTTCCTCGCCGACTACCAGCCCACCAAGCTCGCCGCGATGGAAGGACTGCCCAGGACCGGGCCGAACGCGCCGTTGAGCGTCGGCGGGATCTTCGTGGGCGACCGTCTGCGCTACGCCCTGGAGATCCCCGACGGACTGTCGCTGCTGGTCGGCTACAGCCCGGACACCGTCGTCCAGGGGCTGGACCGCACGCCGCCCGCCGACCGGCCGCCCGTCACGCCGGTCCACCTGTGCTTCGACACGATGGTCGGCATCGGCGTCCTGCTCCTGCTGCTGGCGGCCTGGCTCGCCTTCACCTGGTGGCGGCGGCGCGAGATCCCGCGCTCCCGCCTGTTCCTGTGGCCGGCGGCCGCCTCCGGTGTGCTCGCGGTCGTCGCCGTCGAGGCGGGCTGGGTGGTGACCGAACTCGGCCGGCAGCCGTGGGTCGTGTACGGCAAACTGCGCACCGCGGACGCGGTCAACCCCGCGCCCAACCTGTGGGCGGGACTCCTGCTGCTGGTCGCCGTCTACACGGTCCTCACGGTGTCGACCGTGTACGTGCTGCGGCTCCTGGTCCGCGCCCGGCCGGTCGCGCCACAGGAACGGGAGACGCCCTGATGGAGGCGGCGCAGGTCCTGCTCGGGGTCATGTGGACCGGCCTGACCCTGTACGCGCTGCTCGGCGGGGCCGACTTCGGCGGCGGTCTGTGGGACCTGCTGGCCGGGAGCAGCCGGGCGGGCATGCCCCAGCGGCGGCTCATCGAGCACTCGCTCGGCCCGGTCTGGGAGGCCAACCACGTCTGGCTGATCTTCGTGCTCGTGGTGCTGTGGACCGGCTTCCCGCCGGTCTTCGCGGCGGTGATGTCCACCCTCTACATCCCGCTCACGCTGGCCGCGTTCGGGATCATCGGCAGGGGGGCCGCGTTCGCGTTCCGCAAGAGCAGCACCGAGCTGTGGCAGCAGCGCCTGTTCGGCGGCGCCTTCGCGCTGTCGTCGGTGCTCACGCCGTTCTTCCTCGGCACGGTGGCCGGGGCGGTCGCGTCCGGCCGGGTGCCGCCCGGCCTGGCCAGGGGAAGCCTGGTGGGCGCGTGGGTCAACCCCACCTCGATGCTGGGCGGCGTCCTGGCGGTGGCCGTCTGCGCCTACCTGGCCGCGGTCTACCTGTGCGACGACGCCGTGCGGTCCCGCCTGCCGGGGATGGCCGAGGCCTTCCGGCGCAGGGGGCTGGCCGCGGCCGCCGTCACCGGCGTGGTCGCCCTCGGCGGCATCGGGGTACTGCGCGCCGACGCCCCCCGGCTCTTCACCGGCCTCACCCACCGCGCGCTGCCGCTCGTCCTGGCGAGCGCCGTGCTCGGCGTCGCCTCCATCGCGCTGCTGTGGCTGCGGCGCTACCTGCTCGTACGCGGCACCGCCGCCCTGGCCGTGGCCGCCGTGATGTGGGGCTGGCCGGTGGCGCAGTATCCGCTCATGCTGCCGCCTGCCGTGTCCTACCGGCAGGTGGCCGCGGAACCGGCGGTGATCACGGCGGTGCTCGCCGTCGCCGGCGCGGGCGCGCTGCTGGTGCTGCCGTCGATCGCGTGGCTGCTGGCCGTCCAGCACCGCCTGCCGTTCGAGCGGGGCACCCCCGGCTGAGCCGCGCCGGCGGGCGCAAGGGGACGTTCCGACCTGCGGGGATAGGCTGAGGGCGGGGGTCGGAGGATGCGTGATCTGCTGAGGGAGTCGCGCCGCCCCCACCGCGTGCGCGAGCACCGGTACGCCCCCTGGTTCGCCGTGGGCGCGGTGTGCATCGGCGCGTTCATGGGCCAGCTGGACGCGAGCATCGTCACCCTGGCCTTCCCGGCACTGGAACGGGAGTTCGGCGCCTCGCTGGCGGCCGTGCAGTGGGTGTACCTGGGCTACCTGCTGGTGCTGGTCGCGTTGCTGGCCGGGGCCGGAAGGCTCGCCGACGTGGCGGGCCGCAAGCTGGTCTACCTCTACGGCTTCGTCGTGTTCACCGCCGCCTCGGCCGCCTGCGGGCTGGCGCCGTCCCTGGCGGTGCTGGTGGCCTGCCGGCTGGTGCAGGCGGCGGGCGCGGCGATGCTCCAGGCCAACAGCGTGGCCCTGGTCGTGTCGAGCGTCCCCCGGGCGCGGATGCGTACCGGCCTGAGCATGCAGGCGGCGGCCCAGGCGCTCGGCCTCGCCCTGGGGCCGGCACTCGGCGGAGTGCTGGTCGCCACGGCGGGATGGCGGTGGGTGTTCTGGATCAACGTGCCGGTCGGCTGCGCGGCCGTGATCGCCGGGCGTTACCTGCTGCCGCGCACACGGCAACGGGGGAGAGGCGGCCGCTTCGACTGGCCGGGACTGGTCCTGCTCGCGGCCTCCACCAGCGCCCTGCTGCTCGCCGCCTCCGTGATCTCGGGCCTGGACCTGCCGTCCTGGTCGGTCCCCGTCCTGCTCGCCGTCGCCGCCGGAACCGCGATCGGCTTCTGGCGGTGGGAGGCGCGGGTGCCGTCCGCGCTCATCGACACCGCCCTGCTCCGCAGCCGCGTCGTCACGGCGGGGCTCGCCGGAGCGCTGGGCGGCTACCTGGTGCTGTTCGGCCCGCTGGTCCTGATCCCGCAGGTCCTCGTGGCCGGCGGGACCGGAGAACTGGTCGCCGGCCTGGTCCTGACGGCGCTGCCCGGGGGCTTCGCGGCGAGCGCCCTCATGGGCGACCACCTGCTGCCCCGCACCTGGGGCGACCGGCGCAGGTGCGTCGCCGGCGCCGTGCTGGCGGCCGCGGGCTGCGCGCTGCTTGCCGCGGATCCCGTCGCCGAGGGCTGGGCCGGGGCCTGCCTTGCGGTGACGGGCGCGGGGCTCGGCCTGTTCGTGCCCGCCAACAACACCGTCGTCATGGCCGCCGTCCCCGAACGGGTGTCCGCCACGGCCGGCGGCATGGTGAACATGGCACGTGGCATCGGCACGGCGCTCGGCATCGCCGTGGTGACCCTGGCCCTGCACCTCGCGGGAGCCCACGAGGCGGGCGCCCGCGCCGCGCCTGCCGTCCTGGCGGCCGTGGCGCTGCTGGCCGCCCTCACCGCTTCGGGCCGGGTGGTGCGCCCGGGGGGGAGGCCCCTACCCTGGTCGGTCATGACGAACGTGCGAAGGGGCGAGCCGCGTGAGCGATGAGGATGTGGCGGCCCGGCTCCGGGAGATCTGCCTGAGCCTGCCGGAGGCCGTGGAGAAGCCGTTCGGGGGCCACACCGCGCCCTCCTACCGGGTCGGCGACAGGTTGTTCGCGATGACCAGTGAGGACGGGCGGTCGCTGACGTTCAAGGCCGGGCCGGGGGTGCAGGACGCCCTCGTGGCCTCGGACCCCGAGCGCTTCTTCGTCCCGCCGTACGTCGGCCGCAACGGCTGGGTGGGCGCACGCCTGGACGCCGATCAGGACTGGGACGAGATCGCCGGGCTGGTCGAGGACAGCTACCGGCTGATCGCGCCGAAACGACTCGTCCGGCTCCTCGACGAAGGCCCGGCCGCTCAGCCGCGGCCTCACAGCGGCGGGTAGGCGTTGGCGAGAAGCTGCTGGAACTGCGCGCCGAACCACTGCCCCGCAGGCGGGGCGTACGGCAGTGCCCCGCTGGGCACGTAGCCACCGGCCGCCTGGGCGTAGTACGTGGGATCGCACATCGGGTCGGGCCGGATGCCGTCGGGACTCGTGACGTTCACGCTCGAGCCGTCGGAGACGCCCGGCGGCTTGATCCACGCGTACGCGTCGATGCCGGCGGCGGGGATGGCGGCAGGCCGCGCGCCGAGCCCGGCGCCGGCCTGGTTGCACCAGTTGCCGACACTGTGGCGGCGGTCCGTACGGGACTCGTCGACGAACCGGTTCAGGTCGCCGGAGGTGCTGGTACGCGTCGGGCGATACGGGCCACCCCAGCCGTTGCGGGAGGTGTCGATCACCATGCCGATGTCGGAGGCGAACCCGGCCATGATGAGCCGCTTCCGGAACGCCTGGGCGAACGAGAGCTCGTCCACGTAGTCGTTCCCGCCGACCCACCGCGAGTTCTTCCCCATGAGGGCGGTGAAGTACGGCTCGACCAGGGCGCCGTAGTTCGCGACGTTCACCGTGAAGCCGTGAACGAGCGACGGTCCTCCTCCGGCCGCGCCCGCGATGCTCGCGAGCAGGCCGGCGGCCCGGCCGAAGTTGTCCGGATGGCCGACGACACCGTGGTGGGAGGCGTCGAGGTAGACGTACACGTTGGGGATGGCGTGCAGCCGGGTCAGCGCGTACCGCACCGCCGCGGGGTAGGCCCCGCTCGCCTGTACGGCGGCGCAGCGGGTGGTGGCGGCGGGCAGGAGCAGCCCGGGCAGGAAGTCGGGTTCGACGATCGCCACGATGCGCAACCGCTGGTAGGCCGGGTCGGCCAGGATCTCGGCGATCGGGTCGACGTACTCGGTCCGGTATCGGTTCAGGCCGTCGGACGTCACGCTGAAGTCCCCGTTGGAGACCGGGTGGGTGCAGTTCCGGTCGGGCAGGTCGTTCAGCACGATCTGGATCGTGAGCGGGGCCGGGTCGAAGGCGTCCTGCAGGACCGCTTCGTTCAGATGCGCGCGCAGCCCGGGGGGTGCCTCCTCACCGCGTGAGACCTCCGTCACCACGCACGATCCATCGGCAGGGAGGGCGCGTACAGGGCTCGATCACACGGCCCGCCGTGCGCGCCACCGAGCGGGGGAGATCACCCGCTCTCATCTCGGGGAACGCCGCGCCGCCCGCCGCCGCCGCGCGCCGGGCCGCCTGAAAGCTTCAGCCGCCTGGAAGCTTCGACCGCCCGGAAGCTTCAGCGCCTGCCTGAGGCCGTCATCGGGCCGATGCGGCCGGTTCCGTGACGCGGGCGCCGGTCACGACGAGGCCCAGGCAGACCAGGGCCGCGGTCGCCACCGCCGCCAGCATGACCGGGTAGGAGAGCCACGACGACAGGCCGGCCAGCACGGCAGGGAGCAGGAAGCCGGCGTAGGCGAGCGTGTAGTAGACGCCGGTCAGGCCCGCCAGGTCGCCGGGGCCGGCCATGCGCTGGATCTCCAGCAGCCCGGAGACCACCGCGATGCCGTAACCGGCGCCCAGGGTGGCCGCGGTGACGGCCGCGAGCCACGGCGACAGCAGCACCGCGTTCGCCGCGCACAGCGCCGCGCCGAGGAGCATCACCGCCATCGCCGCAACCGGCGCCCGTCCCGTACGGCTTCGCGCCTCGCCGTCTCCCGCCTCACCGTTTCCTGAGTCACCGTTTCCTGAGTCACCGTGCAACCACCTGGCCACGGGCTGCACGGCCGCGCCCGTGCCCAGGGTCAGCACGGTCAGCCCGGTCGCGTACGCCAGCCCCCAGTCCCCGACGCGGAAGCCGACCAGCTGGGGCATGACCGCGTACGCCAGTCCGGCCGCGCCGAACACCCACGGCGCCATCGGCAGGACCACGAGCCGGAACCGCCTGCGGGCTGGCGCGGGGACACGCAGGTCGTCCACCAGTGCCCTGAGGAGCCGCCGGGCCGAACCCGTCGCGTGCGCGAGCGGCGGCCGTGTCTCCGGCACCCGCAGGAGCAGCACGGGTATCGCCACGGTGATGAGGAGGTGCACGGCGTACGGGCTCACCGTGGGCCACGGCCCCCACTGGGCCAGCACGCCCGCGACACCCGCGCCGAGGCCGAATCCCGCCGTCTGGCACAGTGCGGCGCGGCGCGCGGCGAGCCCGCCGTCCGCCCCGCTCGACAGCTCCTTCACCCAGCTGCTGCCCACCGACATGGCGATGCCGACGGCGAAGCCGGTGATCAGCCGTCCCACGTAGATGGGCCAGGCGCTCTGACCGCCGAAGCAGAGCACCAGGCTCGCGGCGGCCGAGGCGACGGTGCCGGCCACCAGCACGGGATGTCGCCCGCGCCGGTCGGAGACGGGCCCGGCGAGCAGGAGCCCCGGCACTAGCCCGACGACGTACGCGCCGAGGAAGGCGTCGACGCTGAGAGTGGAGTAGCCGCCCAGCCGCCGGTACATCAGCAGCAGCGGGGTGAACTGGTTGCCGCCCCAGCCGCAGGCGAACATCGCCGCGGCGACGGTCCGCCAGGAGTCCCGCGTGAGCGGGGTGGCAGGCGAGGGGTCGGCCTGCCGGGATTCCGGCATCCGCTGGGTTTCGGGCATGGGAGGGTCAGACCTTCGCGAGGAGTGTGCGTGAGGAGGACGCGGGTCAGCGGTCGTCGCGGCCGGCCGCGTACGGCGAGCCGTGCGTCGCGGTGAGATGACCGAGCAGGGCCGAGGCGAAGGCCGCGCTGTCGCCGCCGAGGAGGTGGCCGAGGAGGGCCTCGTGCTCGTCGGCCAGCAGGGACAGCCGCTCCGGCCGCGGGCGCAGTGCGGAGATGCTCATCCGCCGCTGCCGGTCGCCGAGCGTGGCGTAGAACCGGCTCGCCAGCCGGTTCCCCGACGCTTCGACGATGCACCGGTGGAACGCCTCGTCCGCCTCGGCGAACCGGCCGATGTCCGCGGCCTCGGCGAGGGCCCGCTGACGCCGCAGCAGTTCCCGCATCCTCTCGTGGTGTTCGTCCGGCAGTCCGGTTCGCGCGATGCGCTCCGCCGCGGACCGTTCGAGGGCCAGCCGCAGTTCCAGGACGTCCGCGGCCTCACCCGGCGGCACCGGCACCACCACAGCGCCGCGCTTGGGATGGAGCGCCAGCAGTTCCTCCGACTCCAGCCGGAGGAACGCCTCCCGGACGGGCGTCCTGCTCACGCGTACCCGTTCGGCGATCTCGCCCTCGCTGATGAGGCTTCCTCCCGGCAGTTCACCGGAGAGGATCAGCTCCTTGGTCACGGCGTACGCGGTGTGGGCGGCGGACGGGCGCTTCGCGGGATCGGCCATGCGAGGAGCGTAGCAGGCATAGATACAAGCTTGTATTTATTAGGGTTGCGCTGTGGCCGGCCAGGGCGGCGTCAGGGGCGGTGACACGCCCAGGTGAAGCGCCGGCGCCGGTCGCGGCGGGGCCGTGACGCACGAGGGGAGTAGCGGCCCGGATCAGGCAGGACCCGGCCTCGGCCGCCACACCCGTCGGCCGCCGACGACGCCCCGCGCGTGACCGCCGCCGCGCTCGCGCGGTCGGATTTCCGCTGCGGTCAAGGCTTCTCCCGCGCAGAGGAACGTGATGCGGATCACAGAGAAGGCCGGAATTTGCGGCCGATTGAGGAGGTTTCGCCGCATTATGAGGTTCTTCCCGGTGATCGTGTGGCTCGTCGAGCGACTGCACGTCGACCTGTGCCGCCTGAACAGTCGCCTCTGTCCCTGAACGCAGTCACCACTCCCTTCCCCTCACCTCGCATGCCCGCCTCTGCGTCAGCATGCCTTTCTGCCGGAGTCTCGTTCGTGAAGAAACTCTCCTTCTCCCTGCAGTTGCTGCTCGGTCTGGTGATAGGCGCCGTCCTCGGGTTCGTCGCCCGCGCCGGTGACGTCGCCTGGCTCACCGCCACCCTCACCGAAGTCGGCAAGATCTTCGTCCAGCTCCTCAAGCTCGCGGTCGCGCCACTGGTCTTCACCGCCGTCGTCGTCAGCGTGGCCAACCTGCGCAACGTCAGCGGCGCCGCCAGGCTCGCCGGCAAGACCCTGCTGTGGTTCCTGATCACCTCGCTGATCGCGGTGGTCTTCGGTATCGGCCTCGGCCTGATCCTCAACCCCGGCCAGGGCGTCACCATCTCCACCGCGGGGGCGAAGGCCGTCGACCTGGAGGGCGCGGGAACCTGGCTGGACTTCCTGACCGGCATCATCCCGACCAACATCGTCACCGCCTTCACCGAGCTCAACGTCCTCCAGATCGTCTTCCTGGGGGTCGTACTCGGCGCCGCCGCCCTGGCGGTCGGCGAGAAGGCCGAGCCGTTCCTCGGCTTCAGCCGGTCGGTCCTCGATCTGGTCCAGAAGGCTCTGTGGTGGGTCATCAGGCTGGCCCCGATCGGCACCGCCGGTCTGATCGGCAAGTCGGTGGCCAGCTACGGCTGGGACCTGCTCGCCCCGCTCGCGAAACTCAGCGCGGGCGTGTACATCGGCTGCCTGCTGGTGCTCCTGGTGAGCTACCCGCTGCTGCTCGCCTTCGTCGGCAAGGTCAGCCCGCTCACCTTCTATCGCAACGCCTGGCCCGCGATCGAGCTGGCCTTCGTCTCCCGCTCCTCGGTCGGGACCATGCCGCTCACCCAGCGGGTCACCACCGAGCGCCTGGGCGTGGACCGCGACTACGCCGCCTTCGCGGTGCCCTTCGGAGCGACCACCAAGATGGACGGCTGCGCCGCGATCTACCCCGCACTCGCGGCGATCTTCGTGGCCCAGGTGTTCGGCGTCCATCTCGGCGTGGGCCACTACCTGCTGATCGCGTTCGTCTCCGTGGTCGGCTCGGCCGCGACCGCCGGTCTGACCGGCGCGATCGTCATGCTCACCCTGACCCTGAGCACGCTGGGCCTGCCCCTGGAGGGCGTCGGGCTGCTCCTGGCCATCGACCCGATACTCGACATGATCCGCACCGCGACCAACGTCACGGGGCAGATGGTGGTGCCCGTCCTGGTCGCCCGTTCCGAGGGCCGTCTCGACGAGGCGGTGTTCAACGCTCCACCGCAGCCTCTGGACGAAGCCCCCGCCGCCGTTCGTCCCGCGTCGGGTCCCGAACCCGCTCTCACCTGAGCCTCCGTCCCGTCTGCCGGTGGCGACGGCCTCGCCCATGGCTCCGAGCCGTGGGCGAGGCCCGTCCGCGCCGCCCATCAGCACTGCTGGATGCCGTAACCGTACGGACCGGCGCCCGCGCCGGGTGTGCGACGAACTCGCTCGGTGACGATGTCCTCGGAACGAGGTTAGGCTTACCTAAGCAGTCTGACGAAGGGAACTTCTATGGCGACGACCGAACCGGCGCGGCGCGCACCCCGGGCGACCACCGGCGTGGTGGAGCGCACCGAGCGGCTGACCCCGCACATGATCCGGGTGGTGCTCGGCGGTGAGGGACTCGCCGGTTTCGAGGCGGGCGAGTTCACCGACCACTACGTGAAGCTGCTGTTCCCGGTGCCGGGAGTGGCCTATCCGGAGCCGTTCGACATGGCGGTGATCCGCGCCGAGCTGCCGCGCGACCAGTGGCCGAAGACGCGGACCTACACCGTACGAGCCTGGGACCCGGAGGCGCGGGAGCTGACCATCGACTTCGTCTACCACGGGGACGAGGGACTGGCCGGGCCCTGGGCGCTGCGGGCCCGGCCGGGCGACGTGATCCGCTTCCTCGGCCCGGCGGGGCGTACGCGCCGAGCGCGGAGGCGGACTGGCACCTGCTGGCCGGGGACGAGAGCGCGCTCCCGGCCATCGGCGCGCCCTGGAACGGCTCCCCGCCGGAGCCCCCGCCCGGGTGTTCGTCGAGGTGGAGGGCCCGGAGGAGGAGCAGAAGCTGCGGACGGAGGGCGACGCGGAGATCGTGTGGCTCCACCGCGGCGGCGCGCAGGTGGGCGAGGCGCTGGTGCGGGCGGTGCGGGAGCTGCAGTTCCCCGAGGGCGTCGTGCACGCCTTCGTCCACGGCGAGGCGAACTTCGTCAAGGAGCTGCGGCGATACCTGCGCGTGGAGCGCGGCCTGCCGCTGGAGCGGTTGTCGATCTCCGGCTACTGGCGGCGGGGCCGTGACGAGGACGGCTGGCAGTCCTCCAAGCGGGAGTGGAACAGCCGCATCGAGGAAGAGGAGGCCGCGGCCCTCGGCGGCTGAGACCCGGCCGGTCCCGCGAAGAGGTCAGGCAGGGCCGGTGTCGTGGTGGAGGCGGCGCAGCGCGAAGGCGAGCTGAAGGCGCAGCCGGCCCCGGGGGTCGCGCACCGTCCACCCGAGGAGCTGCTCGGCGTGCGCGAGCCGGTCCTGCAGCGTCGAGTGATGCACGGTCAGCCGCGCCGCGGCGGCGCGCAGGCTCGGTGCGTAGGCGACCGCGTACAGGGTCGCGAGCGATCCACGGGCGCCTCGACCCGGCGCGTCGAGCGCGCGCGACGTCCGGGTCGGGCGGGCGCCGGGCCGGACGGCCGCCGCGAGGACCGCCGAGCCCGCCGACGTTC
>NZ_MWJN01000093.1:0-35179 GCF_002027145.1 Microbispora sp. GKU 823
CCTTACGACCCATCGTTAGCCTGGACGCTGCAAGACGTCCAGATGAGCTGACGTGGACTTGCCGGATTTCGCGAGCCGACAATGCTGATGGCATGCATCTGCTTTGGATGAACGTCGGCACGGTTTACCTGACCGATGCGATCACAAGAACTCTCGGAGGGGCAACGAAAACACATCCCTCGCAACACCCGGTATCAGCCGGCCAGATGCAACTGGACCGACTTCGCCCCATCCCGGCATTCACACTGACGATCATTTCGGTATCCTCGATGATTGCAGCGTTGATTTGGTTGTCCACACTTGACGTATGCGCAGAGACGCTCCCACTCGCCCATTTCGAGGGTTTCGAATGCCGCCGGAACATATTCACATAAGCGCAACAGAGCAGCGGCATGCGAGACGCTTCGGCCAAATCCACGAACAGCCGCTTAAGCACCTCATCCGCCTTCCATAGCCGTGGAAGACGCCATCCGCAACCGTGACGTTGCCGCACGTGGACGGCGTGCCCGACGACGGATTGGACCTAGAATCCGTGAAGGTGAACGGCGTGTTCCAGGGGAACGCGTTCGAGTCGGAGTCCTGCCAGTCATCTACACCTCGGCCGGCCTGCGGATCATCTGGGGTGAGATTGGGACGGATGTACCGATGCCCGGAAAGTTCGACTCCGGTGGCTCGCGAAGCCGGAACGAGGGCGCTGAGGCGCCGCTTGCGTCGAAGAGACCGAGTTCGCGCATGTCGTCACGTCAAGGAGCCGGTCAGGGTCATCGCCCTCGCGGAAGCGGTAGCTGTGGAGACTGAGCGTCACAACGATCAGTCGGCTGTTCACCTCATAGGTGAACTCGTCTCCCTTGGTGTCCTCCTGTGAGGTGGCCGCCTTCGTACGCGCGAGAGCATCCCTCGGGGACCGGCGAGGAGATGACCCTCAGAACCCGCGCCCTCCCGGCTCATTCCGAGGAGGGCCGGGACTGCAGGGGGCGGAGCCCCCTGCAGTGTTTGCTGTGAGTGCTCGGCTAACCGGCTTCGGCACTCGGTCCCGGTGGTCTTCGAGCGTCCATCTGTCAGACACTCACTGGCGGCCGTGGTCGTAGCCGTGCTCGTGTCGGTGGTCTCACCGCCGCCACCGCCGCCGCCGTCACCGCCGCCACCGCCGCCGCCGTCACCGCCACCGCCGCCGCCCTGGTCATAGGTGCGAGGCGCGAGATCGGTACGGTGTCCAGGGCTCGACGTCAGCATCGAGGAGAACGCGTCGTGCGCTGCGGCGGTCTCTGAAGCGCTGACCGCTGACGTGTTCGCCGGGCTCGCTACGGCTGAGGCTTGAGATGCCTGACCCAGCCCCAGAGTCAGGGCTCCGACGAAAACTGCGCCCAGCGCAGAGATTCGCTTATCGGCCATTAGCGTCTCCTTTCGGTTTCGCGCGACGAATCTGGTATCGCGCGACGATTGCCCTTACGACCCATCGTTAGCCTGGACGCTGCAAGACGTCCAGATGAGCTGACGTGGACTTGCCGGATTTCGCGAGCCCGCAATGCCGATGGCATATGTCCGCTTTGGACAACTGCCGACGCGGTTACCCGTCCGATGCGAGCACAAGAACTCTCGGAGTCACAACGAGAAACATGCATCGCAACACATGGCATATGCCAATCAGATCCAGAGCCTGTCTGATGGCAGATCAGGGTTGGTGCGGTTGGGGCCCAGCCCCGAAGGGCCTTTACGCGTACATGCATGAAACCCACCATCCCGGATGCGAGAGAGCGAAAGCACCATGTCTGCCGCTACTCCACCTGTGATGGAACATTGCATGACCGGCCCTGTAGCCTCACCTTGGCCCGCGAATCCTCTGCGGCCGGCCTTAAGCAGGCCAGGGACCGGGCCGAGGCGGCATGGGCGGCAAGCAAACCTCCACGAAGAGGCCACAAGACGTCCAGACCACTTATCTGATTCCTGGTGTGGTCTGGAAATAGTCAGTGGAGTTGGCCGGTCTCGTGTAGGTGGTCGAAGATGATCTGGTCTACGGGGGATACGCGATGGCGGTCGGCGTAGGTCAGCCAGGTGACTTCCTCGATCTCGCTGGCGGCGGTTGGGGTGCCGTGGTGTTCGGCGGTGTAGCAGGTCATCCGCACGGTGACGCCGTCGGCGTGGCCGTGGGCCTGGGCATGGAAGGCGCCCAGGTGCGTGGCGGTGGCGGGCAGGATCATGATGGCGAGTTCCTCGGCGATCTCGCGGGTCAGGGTGTCGAGGTCGGTTTCGCCGGGCTCGCGTTTGCCGCCTGGAATGTAATAGACGTCTTTGCCTCGTGATCGGGTGCTGAGGATCTTGCCTTCGTCGAGATGGATCCACGCGATCTTGTCGATCATCGTCTGTCGTCTCCTGTCTGGCCGGCGGGCTCAGGCTGCCTTTCCCGGGGGCGTTCCAGAAGTCTGCCGTTCCTGAAGACGGCTCCGGCACTGGCGAGCGCGACGAGGTGGGGGGCGTTGACCGCAGCATCGCGATCAACAAGGACGTGTACGGACACCTCATGAAGGGCGACAAGCGGGCGGCGACAGAGGCCATTTTCAGCGCTCTACTGGCCCGGCCGAAACGGGTGGCTCCCATTGTGGCCGGCGAGCGAGGCGCAGGAGGACGTATGCGAGATGCCTCGTAAGCTTGAGCGGATACCGCGGGCGCTGTTAGCTTCGCCCGGTGGACGACATGCCTGCACGGGCGGAGGCGATCGAGGACTTCGCGGCGGCACTGCGAAAACTTCGCAAGTCGGTCGGCAACCCACCTTTCCGAGAAATGTCTGGCCGGTCGGGGGCGATCTCCCACACGACGTTGCACGAAGCCACGAAGGGTAACCGGCTCCCGAGCTGGGAGACCACCGTCGAGTTCGTCAAGGCGTGCGGCGCAGACCCGGCCGCGTACCGCGAACGCTGGGAGAGTGCGAACTTGGCGGTCAGATCGGCGACCGCAGGGAATCCTTCAAGCCGCGCGGGCACCTTGGCGGCCCGTCCGCCTGGTGGACTCGAAGCCTTCGCCTCGGACGTCGCGGAAGGTCGTACGGTGCACAGCGCCACGGGGTCGCAAGCCCCACGGTCGGCTGCTGAGACCTCGGCATCTCTGCCTACGCCGCCACCGCCCGACGAGATCGCGGGCGACGTCCGGCCGGTCCCCTCTGCGCCAGGGGGCCCGGGGCGATTTCGGCCGACCCGCCCGGCTGCGCTCGCAGTGGCGGCCGTCGGTGTGGCGACAGTGGTCCTCATCGCGGTCGTCGTCAATCGTGGCTCCGGGACCGACGGGCACAGCGTGAACCCGTCCGAAAGCCCATCGACGACCGGGCTGTCGGCGGCCGACTGCCCGGTGCGCGCCACCAATCCTCCGTGGAGCCCGCCTGCGCACGAGGGTGATTCGGCGAAGTTCATCGGGGACATCACGCTCCCCGACTGCACGCGCGTCGGCCCCCGCCAGACCGTGACCAAGGTGTGGCGGCTCAAGAACGCCGGGACCGTGCCGTGGAAGGGATATTCGCTGCATCGCCTCGACCTCCCGCAGCAACCTGATCAATGCCAGACCGTCCCCGACGTACCGATCAAGGACACGCGGCCCGGAGAGATGGTCGACATCCGGACCGACATCACCACGCCGAGCAAGCCGGGCTTGTGCTACGTGCGGTTCAAGATGATGGAGGGCTCGGGACGGGTGGCGTTCCCCGGAGGCCGGCCACTCAACTTCCAGATCATCGTCGGCTGACGCCTGTTCCCCGTCGTGCACGGCACGGCGGGGAACAGGGGCGGACCGCCTCACGCTGCTCAGGACGTGAGAGCGATCCCCTTGTAGTAGTACCTGAGGATCCTGGAGTAGCTCCAGCCCGCCTCGGCCTTGTCGCGAGAGCCGTTCTGCGACATCCAGTCGCCGGTCACCCAGTGGCGGCAGGCCGTCGTCGTGGAGCAGTACTGCGCCTTGAAGATCTTCCCGTTGCGCGTCATCCGGATGCCCCAGGTCGCGTCCACCGCGGCGTTCGTCGCCGCCGTCGCCGAACCCGGCTTGTACATCTGGCTGGACGTGTGGTCGGTGACGTCGTAGCACTGGCCGCTGGGCGTCTTGCTCGCCGACCTCAGCGCCCAGTACCAGCCGAAGTTCTTGACCGCGATCGCCCCGGCCCGGAGAGACTCCCTCGGCCAGTGCGACCGCCACTCGTTCGGCAGGACGTTCTTGATGTAGGTCTTGAACTCCACCCGGTCCACGCGGTTGAGGGATTCCCGGTACACGAGGATCGTCGTGGGCAGCCTGCTGTCCGTGCCGTCGGTCTTGCACCCGGTCGGCGGCGCGGAGCTCAGGAACCGGTGGGAGGCGTTCTGGTTCTTCAGGCCGGGCTTGAGGTTGCCCTTGGCGCCCGGCGCGAAGTCCTGGTAGACGCTGCCGCCGTAGTTGCTGTTGAAGTAGACCCGGACGGTCTTGCCGCTACGGTTCCAGACCGAGGCCGCGGCGTTCTTGACGCACGTGCCCTTGCCGGTGCCCGGTCCCTTGAAGTCGAAGCAGGAGGGCTGCCGCGTGCCGTAGTCGCCCACGGATCCGGTGAAGTCGGAGAGCGATCCCTGGTTGTTGCTGTTGAAGTAGTAGCAGAACTCGCCGGTCTCGCACACGCCGTTGCGGGTGGCCGCCGAGGCGGGCGAGGCGGTGGCGAGCACCGCCCCGCCGAGCACCATCGCGGCGGCCGCCGCGGTGAGCCGCGAGATCAGACGTGCAGTTCGTGGAGACACAGTTGCCTTCCTCTTCATCGGAGGCCCCGGTGCTTCATCAGAGGTCCCGGTGCGCTAGCGGATGTTGTAGCCCTGGGAGACCCAGAACGAGTTCGGGTTCGGGTTGCTCAGATGCGGGTCGCCGACGCTCTTGGCGGCGAGCTTCTGCCGTCCGGGGCGCATCTCGACGTGGGTGTGCGCGGCCTTACGGGACGACACCCCGTGCCACGCCTCCTCCGCGATGATCTGGCCGCGCGAGATCTGCTGGCCCACACGCAGCGAGGACAGCGGAGCGGAGTGCAGGTAGATGATCGTCTTGTTCGACGAGGCGTTGTAGACGGCGATCGTGGAGAGCCCGGAGCCGCCGTTGCGCCCGTGCACGACGTTGATGATCTGACCACTGACCAGGGCGTGGACAGCCGAACCCACGCTGCGCTTGATGTCGATACCCTCATGCCGGCCAGAGGTGTGGACGTAACCGTCGAAGCCGCAACTGATGTAGCCGCCGCCGGTCTGGTACAGCGCGTACGACATGTTGACGCGCGCCGATGACGACGGGCCGAACTGGTGGGAGGCGTTCTGGTTCTTGAGGCCGGGCTTGAGGTTGCCCTTGGCGCCGGGCGCGAAGTCCTGGTAGACGCTGCCGCCGTAGTTGCTGTTGTAGTAGACGCGGACGGTCTTGGCGCTGCGGTTCCAGACCGAGGCGGCGGCGTTCTTGACGCACTTGCCCTTGCCGGTGCCCGGTCCCTTGAAGTCGAAGCAGGAGGGCTGCCGCGTGCCGTAGTCGCCCACGGATCCGGTGAAGTCGGAGAGCGATCCCTGGTTGTTGCTGTTGAAGTAGTAGCAGAACTCGCCGGTCTCGCACACGCCGTTGCGGGTGGCCGCCGAGGCGGGCGAGGCGGTGGCGAGCACCGCCCCGCCGAGCACCATCGCGACGGCAGCCGTGGTGAGGATCTTGTCGAGCGTTCCCATGGTGTTCTCCTTCGTGTCTGTGCAGCCTGGGTTTCGGATGGTCAGCGGCGCTGGTACTCCTCCCAGGTGCGGATGGTCACCTTCGGGCCGTCGTCCGGGCCGCGGCCGGCGAGCCCGTTCAGGCCGAGGTAGTAGTCACCGATCTGGTGCTGGGCCTGACTGGAGAGGTCGGTGTCGCTGATGGCGGCGGCGTGGATGTGCCACGGCCAGTCGGCTTGGTCGGGGCTACGCACCCATGCCGCGAAGCCGACGCGTCGCAACGCGCGGACGACGGCGGTGCGGGTGGCGGAATCCATCCCCTCGACCGAGATGTCGACGACGCCGCCGCCGTCGTGGGTGCCCGCGGACGTGGGGTCGCCGCCGGGGTTGTACGACCCCTGCAACAGCACGAGGCCGCGGCCGAGCAGCCGCTTCGCCTCGGCCAGCATGCTCCGCGTGCGGGTGTCGACGACGACGCCGCCGACGGACACCCGGGCACCCGGCCCGATGATGTGCGTGACCGTGAAACGGCCGGCTCCGAGCTTGGTGAGCGATGTCTCACCCGGAAGGCCGTTGGCGGCGAGACCGGTGAAGCCGAGCGACTTCTGGAACTTCGTGAAGGCGGCGACCGTCGTGGTGCCGAAGTACCCGTCCACCCACTTCGCGTCGAGCAGGTGCCGGTCGCGCAGCGCCTGCTCGACGAGGAGCACGCTGGCCTTCGCGCCCGGAGTCAGCGTGTTGTCAGCCCGCCGCGGGTCGATCTGGGCCGCCTTGACAGTGGCTTCCATGTCCACGCTCGGAAGGGCCCTGGTGTCGGCTGCCTGTGCCACCGACATCCCGGGCGCTCCGGTCATGCAGGCGAGCAGGGCGGCCGCCGCGAGTGCGCCGGCGCATGAAGGCAGCTTCATCGTTTCTCCTGGGGTCGGACACCGGCAGGTGATTCCTGCGGCGGACCCACGGTTTCGGATCGCCCGCGCTGTCCACAACGAGATCGTGTTGTCAGCCTGTCCGTCAGCCTCCCCTTACAGGCGTACGCGCCGCCTGACAGGTGATCGAGAAGGCCGGCCTCGGCCATTGGCACCCCACGGGCTACGGCACTCCGGCGCCTCGTGATGCCGGCGCAGGGCGACAGGCGAGGGTTGCGTCCACGGGAGTGGTAGAAGAGTTTCCGCTGGTAGAGGCGTGGCGTCTGAAATGAGGACGGCCATCGCGAAGTCAAGCGAAAGCGATCCCCGTGAACGACAGAGCTTCGTCACCAGTGCCCGACTGGCCACGGTTGTTCTGGCGGAGGCGCGGGACAGGATGAAAGTGTACGGAGCCGCGCGGAAATTGACGTTATGCCGAAATCATCGCCATGGAGTCGCTTTCCCGGGCCGATCGCGACGGTCCTTATCGCGATTCTTCCACGAGGGCCGCGCAAGGGGCCGACAAGTCAGGGCGGACCGGTAACGAGATAACGTGAATTACCGATGGTCAAGTGCCCCGACTCCTCCCACCCGCAAGCCTGGCCGGCAGTATCCGGTCGGGCATCGTCGAAGGATGCCGGCCCGTGATGCTCGCCGACGTACACCCTGGCTATCTATGGCTTGTGGCGGGGTTGTCGACTCTGTTCGCACTGGTACGGCTCGGCTTGTTGATGCCCAGCTGGGGCTACCGCATGAGAGCCTCTCTCGGATTCCTCGTCGTGTTCGGCGGGCTGGTCGCTGTAATGGCATTTGATTCTCGACCGGACTCCTCGGAGGCGAGGGGCCTGACGATCTACGCCGCGACAATGATCGCCCTGTTCGCGGCGACGATCGGGCAGGGTGAGGAGATCAGAGAAGCGGCGGCTCACGCACTGCAGAACCCGGACGGGGAGACGCGCCAGGTGCGGCCCGGCCCATTCACCGTGAAGTTCCTGTTGGTGCTCGGTGCCGAGATACTGCTCTTGTCCTTGGTGTTTCCCGACTTCTGAGAATCGGCCAGGTCCCTGATCCGTCCGTGCCCGGAGGCGCTCAGGTGAGCCGGGCCCACCGCCTGAGGGTGTCCGTGGCCTCGGCGAAGTCGCGAGAGGACAGGTGGCTGATGCTCGCGCCGTGGTTGGCGCGCGGGTCGACGAACACATGGCAGTCCGTCCCCTTCGGTGTGAACCGCTCGGCACTCCAGGGATCCCGCCCGCCGTAGACGAACATCATCCGGCTCGCCTGCCGGGTCACCCACGCGTCCACGTCCCGCATGGCCCTGCCGTCGAAGCGGGAGCGGAGGGACGTGGGCAGCACCGAGTTCGGCTGGTAGAGCCCCGGATACCGGGTCAGGCCCTTGAGGTGGGCGAAGCTCAGGGACGCCCAGCCGAGCTGGGTGGCCGCCTGGTAGTAGTAGGGCAGGTACGGCTCGATGCCCTGGTCGGTGTACTGCTTCCAGGTCTGGATCTTGTCCACCCATCGGAAGATGGCGGTGTCGGAAGCCTTCTCACCGGGGATGCCCTTGCAGTCCTGCTGCCGGAAGTACTGCCAGAACGTCCAGGCGGAGTCGAGCACGCTCAGTTCGAAGGAGCGGTCGGCCGTGCCGATGGTGCGGCCGAAGGTGAGGCCCTCACGCTTGGCCAGGGCCGTAAGCCGGGGCACCAGGCTCTTGCGACGCTTGAGCGCCTCCCGCTGCACGGTACGCAGGGCGGCCCGGCACGACGGCGTGCCCACGGTCGTGAAGAACCGCTCGTAGACGCGGTCGTCGGCGTTGACCGCGTCGTTGGGCGCGACATAGGCCACGACCCCGTCGAGGTCGCCCGGATAGAACCGGTGGTGGTAAACAGCGGTCATGCCGCCCTTGCTGGCCCCGGTGCCGATCCAGGCGCCGTCGTAGACCTGCTTGAGCGCCTCGACGATCGCGTGTTCGTCGCTCGCCTCCTGCCAGATGTCGAGCTTCGCCCAGTCCTTCCGCTTCGGAAGCGAGGCGCCGAAGAAACGGTGCTCGACAGAGAGCTGGTTGGCGTCGAGCCCGTAGGTGGGCTCCTGGAGCCACGCCTTCTCCGGGATGAAGTATCCGCTGGTGTAGAGGACAACGGGCCGGTCCACCGACCGGTGCGAGAGAGTGAGCCGCTGCTGGAAAGTGCCGCCGCGCGGGTTCCGGTGGTCCACCGGCTGGGTGAAGGTGAGGGTGTAGTCCTTGTAGCCCTTCGCCCGCCCCTTCTTCACCGACACCACCCGGAGACCGGGGACGGCCCTGAGCCGCGCCAGCAGGTCGTCCTTCGCGATCCCGGCCGGGGAAGCCGCGGATTTCGCCAGGACCGTCCCGGCACCGGTCGCCGGGGCGGCCGCCGCGGGGATCGCGACCAGGAGGGACGACGCCAGCGCCGCCGAGAACAGCGCCAGGGGCCCCCGCGTCCGCCGGACCGGACTCTTCAGCCGCGCGTACGGGCGACCCGCCATGCCGTTTCCTCACATGTCGACGTAGATCCACAACGATGATCGGAAAGACTCTGTCGTATCGGCATATGTCGGCACAACCGCAAAAGGGATCCGGCTCACGGCCGCCCGTGTCGCCTCAGACCGGGCAGATGTTGTCGGTGGCGTAGTGCAGCATCGGATCACCGAGCTGTCGACGGAATGAGAGATCGCGGTGGCGCCGACGAACCGGCAGGTGGCCGAGCATGCCTTTCTCAAGGGCATGTACGAGGACGAGTACTTTCCGAATCACGTCGTCGACAAGGGGAAAGCCATCCTCCTGCGGCTCTGCGAGCGGATCGAGGCCGAGCGGCCGCCGGACCTGGCGGCGCTGTACGTGCTCACGGAGGCCGCGACGGAGGAGTTCAACGCGCTGGAGGCGGAGTTCGAGGCGGCCGGCAGTGAGATCGAGACTTTCGCACGAGAGGCGATAGCCGAAGGCTTCTGGTTCGTGGCGTCGGCATACGGGTTCGCGGAGGCGGACGTGGAGGAGTTGATCGCCGGCCGGGAATGGTGAGCCGACGCGCAAGGCTCTCGACAGGCTCAATCGCAGGCTTGACAGTCCGGCTCACGAGTAAGTGCGAGCCGTAAGGGCCCTTCGGGATCAACTCCGAAGGGCCCTTACACGTACATCCATGAAATTCGGAACTTGCAAGATGATCAATAAGTATCCGTAGAGCCACACCGAACTAACAGTGGCGAATGATGCAGCAGTCCCTTACTCGTGCTTTACAGGAGATAGGTTTCCAAATATCGCCAATTTTGCTGCTGCCGCGTGAGTAACGGAGGGCGAATGAGCCACCATCCCGGATGCGAGAGAGCGAAGCATCACGTCTGTCGCTGCTCCACCTGTGGCGGAACATTACATGGCTGGCCCTATAGCCTCACCTTGGCCCGCGAATCCTCTGCGGCCGACCTGCAGCAGGCCAGGGACCGCGCCGAAGCAGCATGGGCGGTGACCAAACCTCCGCGAAGAGGGCGCAAGGCGTCCAAGCCTAGACAAGGAGCGGCTGTCGACTGCGCCACGGTAGACCTTATCGAGTGGCTTTCGGAGAACCGAAGCACAATTGATCACGTCCAGGAGGTCGGCGACCTGCTGGCTGGGCATGTTATCGAGCAGCTAGAGAAGAACTACGGCGACAGCGAGCCGCGGAAGCTTAGGAGCGCTCTCAATTCTCATTTCTGGTGCGATCTCCTGGTTGCCACAGCCGACGGCATGGACAAATTCTCACAGGCCGTCGGCCGAATACCTGAATATGTGACGACAGCAATCACCAAGTCCCGCAAATCCGATGACCGCTCACCTCTGCTCGATCCTTTGGTGGCGCTCGCCGTACGAACGGCCTGGGAACCCATCAAGAGCATGATCCGCACAAGCGGGAACGAGGAGCTGCAAAGAACGTGTCGAATTCTCGCCGTCCTGATCTGCCCTGCGCCGGAAGACCACACTGCCGTCCGGGATGGCGCTCTCATTCCGCTGGCCAAGGAGGCCATCTCAGAGATCAGCAGAGAGCGGCTTGAGCAGGTCTTTCCCGCCGACTGGGTCTCTCGTCTCCGCAAGTCCCTCGGCGATGAGTGAAGCGATCGTCCTACCGCTCGGGCACCATCTTGCCCCCAATGGGCCTGCGATCGGCAGACAACGTCCAACTGACACGAATGCAGGTAGGCCCTGGGATGACCAGCAGGGCCTTCCTCATGTCGGCTTGTGTTGAGATATCAAGATGAATGATGAAGATCGCGCCACGCTGCTCGCCTTGCGGGACAGGTTCGCGGCACTGGGTGCTGCTGATCCCGATAGTTGGGCTCTCTCTGAGATATCGGAAGACATCCCTCAACTGGCTCGCTTTCTAGCGCTACGAGGCATCTGGCCAGAGCTGATCGACAGTTGGGCTGCTCCAGGTGCCTTGGAAAACATCCCGGCAGCGGCCCGGCTACTCGCACACGGCGCGGACCGCCGCGATCTTGCCCAGCTCGCGCGAGTTGCCGCCTACGAGGCGGTATTCGGGCTGCTCTACAACCTCACAGCCGCCGGCCGCGACGGCGAAGCACCAGACGATTCCCCTGGCTGGCGCTGATGGAGACCACAGCATCGGGTGAACTAACAGGCAGAGCAGTCGGGCACCTTCACGAGGACCTACTCACCATGGACCCCTCAGGCCGCGATGGTCGGGATCTCTGGGATCGCCAGTAGATGCTGTTGCTCGCTGCTGTACAAAGATCAAAAGGCCCACTCCGGTGATCGGACTGGGCCCTTGAGCTGGGCGCGACCGAGAGGACTCGAACCCCTAACCTTCTGATCCGTAGGTCCCCAAACGACATCCACGGTCGTTCAGGGCCGTCCGCCGTGCTGCTCCTCGGGACTGCGGCTGTTCAGATCCGTCCGACGCAGTTTATGATCGTCTGTTCGAGTGGCTCCCAGGAGCCGCCAGTACTCCTCGTGGTGATTCCTCCAGCAAGCCCGTCCACATACTCGCTTGGTGAGCGCCTGAACCTTTCCACGGAGCTTCTCTGGACTGAGTCGATGCCAGTCAAAGCCCGACGCCCGTCAGCCGTTGGTCGGTTCGACATCCACCACGATCATCTTGTCAAATCGGTAGCTGTCCAGGTCGGGCGCATTCCAGTGCTCCCCTGGACGAATCGTGTGGAATCTGAACGTGGCGTTGGTCTCGTTCGCGCCGATGATGCAACGCACCGGGCTGGGCGGGTCAAGGGCGTACACAAGCTGGCAAAACTTCAGCGCGAACGCGACACCGTGAAGGAGCAGGATCCGCTGGTCATCCTCAGTGATGACCGGCGCGCCGTTGACGGTGGCAACCTCGACCGGGACGAAGTCCTCCAGGTGGAAAGAACTGTCGGCGCACTCCCAGGCGGTGAGGTCGTTGAAGAACGAGGGTGCGCCTTCAGCTCCTCCAGCCGAGGTTGCCCAGGTCAAAACCTCCCCACGGCGGACAATGCCGCGCTCCGCGCGTTCCAGAAGACCCGATGCCAGGCCGCCCGGCGGCTCGATCGCTGCCAGCCCGTTCAGCACTCCCAACATCTGGACCGCAGCGTCGTTCATCTTGAGCGAGAGCATGATGTCCATGATCTCAGCGGTCCTGGATGAGTGTGAGTGGTCGAGGGCTGTCGTCCTACACGCGAATTAAAAGCTCGGCCGATCATAATTCCGAACAGTTCAACGCAGGTCAGAGGGCATGCCTGGTCCACCGTGAACGGTCCTGAACGCCCCTGTACTGCAACTCGGATCGCAACCCTGATGGCTGTCGTTCGCTGCCTTCGGCAGGTCGAGCACGATCGTGATCACAAGTCGTATTCCCGTGATGATCGTTACTGGGAGAACAAATAACAGCCAGAATCCCCACTCTCCTGGCCACAACATTCTGGCGAGCAGAAGGGCCACGATGGAGGCGATAAGAAGAGCGGACAAGTAGAGGACTTGCGCCCCGGGTGGCGGGACGTCACAAAGAGCGATGCCGCGACCACAATGACGGGTATCGCGTACACGATGACAATGGCCAGTAACACACTGGACTCCTTGGCTCGTATGCGACTCGTTGCGACTTGCCTGCCTTGGATCGTCTCACGTTGTACCCACGTCGACGTGTCAGGGGGTGCCTACGGATTATGAGTGGAGGATACTTCTCCGGCTTTCCAGGGCTTGACGTGCTGAACCAGGTGCCCGAAGTTAGCTGAGTACAAAGATCATCCCGTGTATATCCCGCAGGACCTACTGATCAGCCGTCTGATGCCTGGCCCGCTCTCGTAGTCGACGTAGCCGGCGTTCGTACTGGCCCGCGTACGACCTCTGGGCCTTATCGACGGTGCGGATCAAGGGATCCGAAGAGTGCTCATAAAGCTCGACCTCGAACGGGTCACTGTCGTAGTCGATGAGCTGGGCCAGCGTCTCACGGTCCTGTTCGACAGAGCCACGACTCCGAACGCCTTCGCGCCAACTTTCCGCGCTCGCCTGGGCCTCGTCCACATCCATACCGTAGCTGCGAGCGGGCACCATCTGAAGATGGAGTGATATTGGGCTATCAGCTTGGGAATTGCATTGATCACGGCTCGTAGGGCGGCTCACCTGCGGGTAGGGCCGGTAACGAGTGACCGTAGTTGCCCCCTCGTCCCCCTGGCTAATTGCACGCTAATGGCACGACGATCAGCCCCGACCTGGGTCTACCACTCCTTACCTTCGGCCTGGCGTTGCTCGATCATCACGCTGATCGACGCACCTATCGCGTGGAGCACCTTGCGGGCGTGCTCGCGATCGACACCCATGCGAGTCTGGAAGTCCCACTCATCGAGGTGAACGCCGTTGCAAATCTCGTTGAGAGCGTTGTGGACGGCGAGAGCGTCGTCCGGCCCGAGGCTGATCGTGATCGCATCGGCTGTTGCCCTGATGATCTCCACGCACACATTGTGCAGAAGAGAGGGCACCTGCGCACGCCTCGCATCTTCCTGATCACCCCGTGTGCCGTCGACCCGCCCGAAGGGGAAGCGGGCCAAGGCCGCCGGGTCCAGGTGGAGCGCCCTACTGGACGAACGACCTGGACCCGGCGGCCTTGGTCTGCTCGGCTTGTCCCGGGTCGATGGCGGGCGGGGTGATCAGGCCCCTACCTCAGCCAGCTACGGCCGGCCACAATGAGCAAGCCCTTGGAGATCACCCCCGGAGCCGGAGCGCCCCTGCCGGAGGCGAGATCTTGGCTTGTACCGTGGCGTTCAGAGTCGATGTGAAGCTAAGTGCGGGCAGGGAGTGGCATGGGTGCGTGGGATGTGGGTCCGTTCGACAACGACCCTGCCGGGGGCCTCCTCGATGAGTTGGAGAGCGTCGGTACGGATCGCATCCCCGTGGTGCTCTCCGAGAGGTTCCGTGCGCTGATCGATTCGGCGGAGGAACTGGATAACTGGGACGTGTGTGAGGTCGTGGCCGGCGCGGCCCTTGTCGCGCATCGTCTCTCCGGAGAGATTGAGGTGTCTCCCTACGCGGAGGACTTCCTCGACGCGCACCGGTTCGAGGTCACGGACGATCTGCGGGCCTTGGCCAAGCAGTCCCTACTGCGGGTGCTGAAGCCTGAGAGCAACGAGTGGTACGACCTGTGGGTCAGCTCCGACGGGATGGACGAGGTCCGGACAGAGCTGGAGCCGTTCATGCGTGTGCTTGCCGGAGGGCGCGACGCGTGATGCGTGATGCGTGATGGCCGCATACGAGGTCATGTAGCGGTTCGGGTGATGCTGTGAGCGGTGGCGTGGCCCTGGTGTGATGGGTTGTTGGGTACGGCGCGGCGGGTGTACGGCGGCCGGCCCCGCGGGCGGGCCGACCGGAACCGGCCCCCAGGCCGCATGCCCGGCCGCCGAGCGGGCGTAGGGCCGCGGGGCGGCGCGGAGCGCCGCCCTTGATGAGGTCGCGGAGCACCGGATGGGCGTACTCATCCTCCTGGCCCTCGTGTTCGGCCTGCGTCGCGGCGAAGCGCTCGGGCTCATGTGGAGCGGATTCGATCCGGACGCCGGGACTCTCCGTGTCACCCATGCCGTGAAGCGAATCAAGAACCGGGACTCGAATGCGACCCGGAAGACCAAGCTCGTGATCAACCAGCTGAAGACCAAGAAGTCACGGCGTACCCTCTCCCTCACTCCCGAACTGGTCGACGCGATCAAGCGTCATAGGAGCGCGCACAACGCGGAACGCCTTCAGGCCGGCGCGGAGTGGACCGAGCACGGGCTGATCTTCCCCACCGCTTTCGGCAATCCGTCCGACCCGGACACCTTCTCGCACCTGTTCTCCAAGCTCGCTCAGAAGGCGGGGCTCGGGCACTGGCACCCACACGAGCTCCGGCACTCGGGGGCCTCGCGGATGCTCGCCCAGGGGACGCCGCTCCACGTCGTCTCCGACGTCCTCGGACACGCGAGCATCGCGATCACCAAGGACGTGTACGGGCACCTCATGGAGGGCGACAAGCGGGCGGCGACGGAGGCCATTTCGAGCGCTCTACTGGGCCGACCGAAACGGGTGGCTCCCAAGGTGGCTCCCACAGACGCGGAAGAGGCCGGGTGATCCCCGGAAACACTAAGGCCCGTTTCCAGGTTTTCCCTGGTCACGGGCCTTCTACGATGTGCGCGGCCGAGAGGACTCGAACCCCTAACCTTCTGATCCGTAGTCAGATGCTCTATCCATTGAGCTACGGCCGCTTTGCTGCCTGTTCACCTGCGGTGCCCTGCAACGGGTGTAACTCTACCAGACCCGTCACCCCTGCTTGCGCCAATAAGTCGCCCCACCCTCGTACCACCAGAGCCTGGCCGAGGGCAGGCCGGGTCACTCCTGGGGAACGAAGAGCGTGAGCGTGTCGGCGATGCAGGCCGGCCTGTCGACTCCCTCGACCTCGATCGTGACGCGAAGGTTCGCGAGGGTGCCGGAGGGAGTGCCCTTGACGTCGGTGATCTCCGCCCCCGCACGTACGTGGGACCCGACGGGAACCGGCCGGGGGAAGCGCACCTTGTTCAGTCCGTAGTTGATCGCCATGCGCAGGCCGTCCACGCGATACAGCTCGCCGAGCAGCGACGGCAGCAGCGAGAGCGTGAGGTATCCGTGGCCGATGGTGCCGCCGAACGGGCTGTCCTTCGCCCGGTCCGGGTCCACGTGGATCCACTGGTGGTCGTCCGTTGCGTCGGCGAAGGCGTTCACCCTCTCCTGACTGATCTCTCGCCAGTCGCTGTACCCGAGATGTTCACCCTTGGCTGCCTTGAGTTCCGCGAGGTTCGTGAAGATCCGCATGACCGCACCCTATTCACACACACCCGGGACCGGCAGGAATCGGGGGGCTCGGAGCGCGTTGCCGTCCACAGTGGTTTCATCGGGGGCGCGGGCGAGCGCTGTCACGGAAGGCAACACACACGTCTCTCTCGGTGACGAACGGCTCGTGACCTGCGGGGGTATCAGCACAAGGCGGGGTTCACGCCGGAACACACCCCGACGTGGAGGGAACGTGGACGAGCAACCCGGCCCACCCGGCAAGCGGTATCGGCTCCGCGGACTCATCACCGTCGTGGTCGCGGGTCTCGTCTGCTGGGCGCTCATCATCCTGCTGCTGGTCAAGCTGTTCGGTTGAGCCCGCCGGGAGAGGACGTGGAGGGGACGTGCCGGCCGGGGACCAGCCCCGGCCGGCACCGGTCGTCACTCACCGCTCTGAATGCTCTCGACCAGGTTGAGATGCTCCTGGACCACCGGTTTGGCGTCCCGGGCCAGGTTCTTCACCTCCGGGGAAGAACCGCTCGAGACTTCCTTGTCCAGGGAAACCAGGGTCTTGCGGTGATCCCTGACCTGCGCGTCGATCCACGCACGGTCGAACGCGGTGCCGCTCTTGGCGGCGAACTGCCGCAGTTCGGCCTGCTGCTCCTCGCTCGGCTTGCCCGGCAGGTCCACGCCCAGCTTCTCGGCCACCCGCTTGAGCTGGTCGTCGAGGGAGGTGTGGTCCTCCACGAACTTCCTGCCTGCGTCCTTGACCGACTGCTTTCCGGCCTGCCGCTCGGCGAGCTGCCCGCCCTGGATCTCCGCGAGGTTGTCCTGATGCGCACCGACCAGGAATGCCTTGTCCTGGTCGCTGACATCCGGCGGCGCCGCGTAACCCGCGGTGACCCCTGACAGCGCCGCAACCACGGCCGCCACCAGGACGATGAGCCATCTCAGCATCAGATCCCCCGATCCTTCACGGACGGCCGAGCACCGGCTGATCGGCCTCGACCATCCGGGCATAGCGCTTCAAATGCCTCATACCCACCAGCCGCGCCTCTCGTACGGCTCAACCTGTCAGGGGCCGATAGCCCCTCACGTAATCGACCACGAACTCCTTGGGGTACGGCCCCACCCGCTCGGCCCCCTCGGCGTCGGGAAACTCGTAGATGCGGAGCATGAGCTGCATCGGATAGTCCGGGGACTGCCGGACGGTCTTGACCTGGCGGCCGTCCACGAAGAACGTCACCCGATCCGGGGTCCACTCGGCCGCGTACACGTGGAACTCGCGCCCGTCGATGGGAAGGACCTCGGCGGCGAACTCGTCGGTGATCGCGGGGTCGCCGAACGGATGGACGCCCATGCCGACCGCCGTCGCGACATAGCCGGCCTTCGTCACCGGGGCCGGCACGTACGTACTGTTCTCGGCTTCGCTCATGCGTCAATCCTGGGTCGATCCAGGGGGGAACCACGCACACCTCGGGGCATACGGAAAAGACGACGGGAGTTCACCAATCTCCACCTTGGTTCGTCCCGGTTTCGAGGTGATGCTGGCGAATGTCTGTCCCCTCGCCCCCACAAGGAGGTCTCGTGCAGACTCCGCGACGCTTCCGGCCGTCCTGGCCGGGACGGTTCGCCGTCGTGATCGCCGCCATCGTGTCCCTCACCGGAGTGACCGGCACCGTCCCCGCCCACGCCGCGGTCTACAGCTCCTGCACAATCTCCCGTTGTGCCGACGCCCGCTCGGCGAACGCGATCTGGGCCGGGAAGGGCTACCCCACCAGCAGCGGCTGGTACTCCTGGCCGGACGGCAAGTACAACTACACCGGCGGGCGCTTCTACAACCGGGAGGGTCAGCTGCCCAGCGGCGCCACCTACTACGAGTACGACGTCTACTCCCGAGCGCGCGGCGCTTCGCGTGACGCGTATCGGATCGTCGTCAACCGCAGCACCGGCGTGACCTGGTTCTCGCCCAACCACTACACCGACTTCTACCGGCTCTAGGACTTCTCATGGCCTCCGCCGCGCGTCCGCTGCCTCCGTGGCTCACGGTGACCACCGATCCGGCCACGGCGGTCGTCGACGGGCGGGCCTGCCGGACCCGTGCCGCCTTCTTCGACGAGGTGGCACGGGTCCTGCGCCTCCCCGCGTACTTCGGCCGCAACTGGGACGCCCTCACCGACTCCCTGCGCGACGTCGGGCCGGTCCACTTGGTGGTGAATCACGCCGAGGAACTGCTCGACGCCGAGCCTCCGGGGCAGTTCGCCACTCTGCTGGCCGTCCTCGCCGGCGCCGCCGAGACCGGGCTGACCCTGACCCTCCACACGGACCCCGCCCACGAGTCCCGGCTCCGTCACCGTCTGGGCGACGCCCTGCCCTGAGCTACGCCCTGGGCGGGACGAGGAGTGCCTCGGCGCCGATCGGAACGTAGCCCGCGGCGAGGAACGCCCGTACGCTCGCGGCGTTGCCCGGGGCGATCTGCGCCCAGAGCGGGTGCGGGGTGAGATGCCGGGCCGCACGGGCGAGGGTGCGGCCGAGGCCGCGCCCACGGCCGGCCGGCTCGACCTCGAGCGCGACCTCCCACCGCCCGCCCACTCCCCGTCCGATGAGCACGAGCCCTCCCGGGCAGGTCCAGACGCGTACGTCGTCTCGGTAGCGGTGGGCACGCTCGACGCGCGGATGGGCGGCGTCCGTGACTTCGACCAGTTCGATGGGCGGGGGCCTTCGGCGGGGCGGCCAGGGCGAGCATGTCGATGTTGTTGACCCGGCGTCCCGTACGTTCTTCCAGGTCTCGCAGGAACGGCGGGTTGAGCGGCGCCGAAAGATCGTCGTCAGGCAACCGGGCTCTGATCCAGTCCTCGCCGACATCGGCGAAGATCACGTTGTGCGCGGTGAAGGCGATGACCCCCGCATGACGTGGGGACGGCTGCGGAACGACGGTCGGCCCGGCACCCGGCTCGGGCGGGTGCCCATCGGCCGCACGAGCGAGGACGTCAGGCAAGGTGGTCACCGGGAAACGGTAGCCATCCCCCGCAACCGCACTCAAAACGATCCCGTCCGGCCGGCGGCACCGCCGGTTCCGGCCCCGCCGTCACCAGGGCACGGGCCCGAAGCGGTCGATGAACCGGCCCGTTCCGCCGTCGGCTCCCTCGGTCGCGAGCGTCACGATCGCGTCGGTCCCCTCCGTCACGGTCTGGTGGCCGCTGTGCCCGTTGAGGTCGGTCGCGGTGTAGCCGGGGTCGGCGGCGTTGACCCGGATGCCCGGCAGCGCCTTCGCGTACTGCGTCGTGAGCATCGTCACCGCGGACTTCGATGACGTGTACAGCGGCCCCACGACCGTCGACTCCACCCGCTCGGGGTCGTGGGTCAACGCGAACGACCCCGTACCGCTGCTGACATTGATGATCGCCGGGTGCTCCGACTCACGGAGAAGGGGCAGGAAGGCGCTGGTCACGCGGACGATGCCCACGACGTTCGTCTGGAAGACCTCGAGAGCGTGGTCCGCGGTCAGTTCGTCGGCGGGCACGCGCGGCCCGAGGATCCCGGCGTTGTTGATCAGGATGTCGACGCGGCCCTCGTGCGCGGCGACGTCGGCCGCCGCGGCGGCGACGGACGCGTCGTCGGCGACGTCGATCCGCACGAAGCGTACGCCGAGCTTGTCGGCCGCCGTCCGGCCGCGTTCCGGGTCCCGGGCGCCGAGGACGACGGTGTGGCCGAGGTCGACGAGGCGGCGGGCGGTCTCGAAGCCGAGGCCCTTGTTGGCCCCGGTGATGAAGGTGATGGTCATGCTTCGAGCGTCGGCCTTCCGGGCGCGGGCAGCCAGGGAGAGCTCGCCGGTAGGACGGGCAGTACCACCCTGGCGTCTCGCCGGCGACGCAGAATGGGCGCATGACGACGGACGAGACGAGCCTCGGCGCGACCATCCGCGCCTGGCGCGACCGGCTCTCCCCCGCGGCTGTCGGCCTGCCCGCCGGTCGCGTACGCCGTGCCGCCGGGCTGCGCCGCGAGGAGCTTGCCGACCTCGCGGGCGTCTCGGTGGACTACGTCGTACGGCTGGAGCAGGGCCGGGCGACCACGCCGTCGGCGCAGGTCGCCGCCGCGCTGGCGCGGGCGCTGCAACTCGGCCGCGCCGAGCGCGACCACCTCTACCGGCTGGCCGGGCTGCAGCCGCCCCCCGGACGGCCTGATCAGTGATCACATCCCGCCCGGGATGCAGCGGGTGCTCACCCGGCTGGGCGACGCGCCGGTCGCCGTGTTCGCCGCCGACTGGCGGCTGGTGTGGTGGAACCGCGGTTGGGCGGCGCTCCTCGGCGACCCTTCCGTGCTCGCGCCGGAGGAGCGGAATCTGGTGCGTTCGCGCTTTCCCGTGCCGTCCGATCGCGGGCGCCTCGCGGCATGGCCCGTCGTCTCGGAGAACACGGAGGCGACCGACCGGGCCATCGTCGCCGACCTGCGCCGCGCGTCCGGCCGTTATCCCCAGGACGCGCGCCTGAGCGGGCTGATCCGCCGGACGCTGGACGGCAACCCCCGATTCGCCCGGTTGTGGCACTCCGGCGCTGTCGGCACCCACGCCGAGGATCGCAAGACGATCCGGCACCCGGCGGTCGGAGAGATCACCGTCGACTGCGATGTGCTCTCCGACTCGGACACCGATCTGAAGATCGTCATCTACACGACCGTACCCGGCAGCGAGGACGAGACCAAGCTCGACCTCACCCGCGTCGCCGGTGTCACTGCCCCAATGTGAGGTCCTCGCGGCGTACGAGATCGGGACGGAACGCGATGACGAGGCCGAGCGTGGTGTATCCCACGAGCAGGTGGGCCGCGCCGACGACGTCCGACACGGACGTGCCGAAGATCGCCATGGTGGGGAGGGTCACGACCACCCAGCTTTCTGCAACGAGCGGCCAGAAGCGGGCCGCCCCGCGCCACCGCCCGCTTATGGCGACCTTGACGCCGATCACGAACATGCCCAGCATCGACAGCGGCCAGAACACGTCGAGGATCCCCATCCAGACGCTGTCACGCGCGGCGGGCAGGAAGGCGTGGGAGACGCTCCACGCCATGGCCAGGGCCAGCAGCACCCGCTCGACCTGCAGCATGGCGCGGGCCACGCGGCTCACGCCGGTCGCACGGGTGCGGACCATGATCGCAAGAAGGCACCAGGCGCCGAGCTGGAACGCCAGGCCGCCCAGATCTGTGATCTTGAGTGCCGTTTCGGCCTGGGGGGCGAAGCCGTAGACGAAGCTGACGGCCGACCAGGTCAGCGCGCCGGTGGAAAGGCCCAGGGCCAGCCGGCGTACGGTCGTCTCGGCGAGCGGCGCGGGCGAGGACGCACCGGCGGTGTGACTCCGGGCGTGTACGGACGAGGTCTCGGTCATCGTTGTTCCTTCGACTGGGAGGCGGCCGACTCGTGAGGTCGGAAGCGGCGACGAGGACGATCCTCATGAACGACCGACCCAGGCGGTCAGGGCATCGTGTCCCGATTCCGGCCTTCTCTCGCGTCCCAGCGCAGGGGGGACCCGTGTCCTAGGGACATCGTCTACCTGCTGAGGCACACTTTCCTGGTGCAGATTGTGACGGTTCGTCGGCCTTCGCGCCTGAGCCTCGGGCCTGTGCTCCTCGCGATCGCCGCGACCGCCACACCGGTGGCGGCGCTCATCGATCTGCGGGTGCCGCAGGCCCACCGCACCGTGCTCGAACTGCAGCCAGGCGGGTTCGACTCGATAGCGGGTGTCGCACTGGCCGCGGCCGGCATGGTGGTGCTCCGCAGTTGTCCGCGTCATCCACTCGGCCGCCTGATGTCGGCCTTCGGCGCCTGGTGGGCGCTGGACGGCGTTGCGTCGTCGTGGCTCGCCTACGCCACCACGCACGATCCCGCGCTCCCGGGTGCGTCCGTCGCCTTCATCGTCTTCCAGCGACTCGGCGCGGGTCTGGTGCTGCTGCTCCCCCTGGTGCTGCTGCTGTTCCCGCACGGGAAGCTGCCCACCGGACGGTGGCGGGTCGCCTCGCTGCTCAGCCTCGCGCTGACGAGCCTGCTCCCGCTGGCCCTCGTCGCGGCGCCGTCCGCCATCGCCCAGGCGACCGCGGAATCCACCCCGCTGCCCGAGCCGCTGCGCAGGCTGAACCTCGAGGCCCTCTATCTCCCGCTACCGGACGCCGTCTGGACCGGTGTGCTGCTGGTGGCACAGCTGAGCCTGCCACTGAGCCTGGTCGCTCCGTTCGTCGTGGTGGTGCGGCGCTACCGTACGGTGACCGGCGTCGACCGCGCCAGGATGCGCTGGCTGGTGTGGGCGGCCGTGGTCGACCTCCTGGTCATGCTCACGTTCCGGCTGCTGCCCCTCTGGTTCGGCACCGTCGGCCTGACCGTCGCCGTGATCCTCACCTCCGCGTCGGTCGCGATCGGGATCGTGCGCCCGGATCTCGTCGACGTCGACCGGCTGCTCGGCGGGACGCTCGTGTACGGCCTCCTGCTCGCCCTGACGTTCGTCCTCGACCTGCTGGTCCTGGGCGGCGCCGGCCGCCTGCTCGGGCCCCGCCTGAACGAGGGGGAGCGGCTGGTCATCGCCGTCTTCGCGGTCGCCATCCTGTACGCGCAACTCCGGCACCGGTTGTGGCGTCTGGTGCGACGCTGGATCGTCGGCGATCGGGACGATCCCTACCACGTGATGTCCGGGCTCGCCGAGCGGCTGGAGCGGACCGACGACTCGGAGGCGCAACTCGTCACGCTGGCCAGGACGGTGGCCCGGGCCTTCCGCACGCCCTACGTCGGCGTGGAGATCACCCAGGTCAGCGGCGAGGTGCTGCTCGTCGAGGACGGCGAGCGCCCCGCCGAGACGCAGGCGCTCCCCATCACCTATCGGGGAGAGATAATCGGGCGGCTGTTGCTGCCGCGCCGGGCCGCCCGCCGCCGGCTCACCGCCAATGACGAACGACTGCTGGCCGACCTGATCCGCCAGGCCGCCGCGGCGGCCCGTGCCGTACGGCTCGCGGAGGAGTTGCAGCGCAGCCGTGAGGGCATCGTGTCGGCCGTGGAGGACGAGCGCCGCCGCCTGCGCCGCGAGCTCCACGACGGCCTCGGGCCGGCCCTGGCGGCGGTCGCGTCCCGGATCGACACCGCCCGGATCACCGCACGGCGGTCGAACGAGGACGCCGACCGGATCCTCGGCCTGGCTCGTCAGGAGCTCACCGGGATGCTCGCCGAAGTGAGGCGGCTGGTGCACGGCCTGCGCCCGCCCGCGCTGGACGACGTCGGCCTGGTCGGGGCGATCCGCCAGCAGGCGGAGCGGCTGCGAGCCCCGGGACTGACCGTACGCGTCGAGGAGCGGGGTGACCTCACCGGCCTGCCGGCCGCCGTGGAGGTCGCCGCGTACCGGATCGCGTCGGAGGCGATCACCAACGTGGTCCGGCACGCGCAGGCAGGCGAGTGCGTGGTGTCGCTCACCCGCGACGTCGAAGGCGGGCACCTCGACGTGGTGATCACCGACGACGGCGTCGGCCTCGCCGCCGAGCCGGTGGCCGGTGTGGGACTGGTGTCGTTGCGCGAACGGGCCGCCGAACTCGGCGGGTCGTGCACCGTGACCTCCGCGGAACCGGCCGGTACGCGGGTGCGGGCGCGGCTGCCCGTCACGTCGTCCGGGCAGACGCCCGTGCTCACGTCTACAGGGAAGGTGGGAGATGACCGGTAAGCGGCCGGTGAGGGTCCTCGTGGTGGACGACCACCCGGTGTTCCGTGAAGGCTTCGCGGCACTGCTGAGCAGCATCGACGAGGTCGAGGTCGCCGGGACGCCTCGACCGGCGTCGAGGCCCTTCACCAGGTGGACGAGCGAGAACCCGACGTGGTGGTCATGGACGTCCAGATGCCCGACATGGACGGCATCGAGGCCACCCGTCGCATTCTCGAGAAGCACCCGGAGATCGGCGTCGTGGTGCTCACGATGTCCGAGGAGGACGGCACCATCTTCGACGCGCTCCGCGCCGGTGCCCGCGGCTATCTACTCAAGGGCGCCGAGCCGGACGAGGTCGTACGCGCGATCACCACGGTGGCGGGCGGCGGCGTCGTGTTCGGTGCGGTCCTCGCCTCGCGCATCGCCGACTTCCTGGCCCCGAGGCCGCAGAGCGGCGGCGTCTCGCCGTTCCCGGCCCTGACCGCCCGGGAACACGAGGTGCTCGACCTGGTGGCCGCCGGCCTGTCGAACAGCCAGATCGCCGCGCGACTGTTCCTGTCCCAGAAGACCGTACGCAACCACGTGCACGCGGTGCTCACCAAGCTCCAGGCCGCCGACCGAACGGAGGCGATCATCCGCGCCCGCGACGCCGGCCTCGGCCGCTGATCGGTGTAGGTGAGCGGGGCTTTCAGGCTTCTTCGGGGTCGCGTCCGAGCACCGACCGGCCCCCGTCGATCGGGATGGTCGCGCCGTTGATGAAACTCGCGTCCTCGGACAGCAGGTAGGCGACGGCGGCGGCCACTTCCTCCGGGCGTCCCACCCTGCCGACCGGGTGCAGCAGGCCCATCTCGTTCTCGACGCGTGCGGCCGCCGAGGGCTCCTGACTACTGAGGAACGCCTCATAGCGTTCGGTGCTGATCGAGCCGAGGGCGACGGCGTTGACCCGGACGCCGCGCGGTCCGTAGTCGACGGCGAGTGCCCGGGTGAGTCCTTCCACGGCGGCCTTGGCCGTCGCGTACGGCAGGGATCCACGCACCGGCCGCTGCGCCTGGTGGGAGGAGACGTTGACGATCGCCCCGCCCGCACCGGCGCTCAGGAAGCGGCGGATCGCGGTCATGCATCCGACGACCGCAGGAGTGAAGTTCGCCCCTATAAAATCCAGGACCTCACGCGCGGACGGGATGTCCAGCGAGGCCTCGCGGAACACGGCGGCGTTGTTGACCCAGCCGGCGAGTGGGCCCGCCGCCTGTGCCAGGTCGGCGGCCCGCTCCGCGACAGCCTCGTCGGCGGCGTCGCCGGCCACCGCGATGACCCGGGAACCGGCCGGGTGAGTGCGGGTCCACTCGAGCGCCGACGGGTCGAATTCGATCACGACGACGCTGTTCGCGTCGCCGAGGAGCCGTTCGACGAGCGCACGTCCGACGCCACGCCCACCCCCGGTGACCAACGTACGAAGAGCCCACATCCGCCCCTTTCGCGGCATCGAGATCTACGTGGTCGCCGACGACGTACCCTGAATGACCTATATATAGATCATCACTACTATTTGCGCCGTGATGAGAAAAATGATCTCCTTGGCCGCCGCTGCCGGTGCCGTCATCGGGGCCGTCGCCGTGGCCGGCGCCGACCGCGCCTCGGCCTCCTCCACCACGTCCCTGCGGCTGTCCGGCGGGCTGACCCTGGAGATCCCCCGCGCCTGGCGGGTCTATCGGAGCGCCGACCAGGTGCACGTGGTGACCGGCGCCTGCGCCAAGCCCAAGAGCCACTACTTCGAGCCCAGGTGCCGCGGCTTCTGGTGATGGGGGCGAAGACGCTCAAGACCGGGGGCGAGGGCTTCCGGCCCTACAACCCCGTCAATGGACCGTTCTATCCCGCCGTCGACGTGGCGCCCTGCCCGACGGACCCCAAGCTCGGCCATGTCCTCGGCAAGGCGATCGCGGTCGGCTACCGGAACATCGGAGAGGGTCACAAGGCGCACTACCGGGTATGGCCGGGGCGCTGCGTCACGTACGACGACGCGACCGAGAAGTCGACGTTCAGGCAGCGCGAGTGGTACCTGCCGAAGGAGCGGCTCCTGATCGTCGACCAGTGGGCCACCCCGGGGCTCGCCACCGTACTGAAGAACGCCACCTGGGAGAGTTAGGCCCTTTCACCCCTCCGACGGGGCACGGAGCGCCGGCCGTGGCCCCGGCCCGCGGTGCCCTTTGACCATAGATCCTCTGTCGGTCCGGGGCCGAACCCACCACCTTGCGTCCGCGACTGATCGGGTGAGTCCATGGGCCAGGTTGGTGAGGCGCGGATCAGGCTTCCTTCGCCTGGTGGGGACAGCCGGTCAGCGCGGCCGCGGTCAGAGTGAGGTGCTGGGCCAGCACCTCGGCCGCGGTGTCGGCGTCGCGGGCCAGCGCCGCCTCCTCCAGGCGGCGGTGCTCGCCGAGGGCGTCCCGGTCCGGGGTGCGCTGCGCCGCCCAGCGGCGAGCCAGCTCGCTCGCGGTCCACATCCGGTCGAACGTCTCCAGCAGGACGGGGTTGCCGCAGCCCTCCAGCAGGGTGCGGTGGAAGACCCGGTGGGCCTCGGACCATGCGCTGCTGTAGTGCTCGCCCTCCTCGGGCACGTACGCCGGGGTGCGGGCCAGACGGTGGTGAGCGGCTCGTACGCGGGCCTCCCAGTCGACGTCGCCGCGCTCGATGGACATGCGCAGCACGACCGGTTCGATGGTCCGGCGGGCTTCCGCGATCTCCTGCCAGCGGCGGTCGGAGAAGGCCGGGACGGCGAAGCCTCGGTTGGGCAGCCGGTCGGCGAGGCCCTCGCCGACCAGACGCACGAGCGCCTCGCGTACGACGGCCAGGCTCACGCCGTGTTCCTTGGCCAGGTCCTGCGGTTTGAGCGCGTCACCGGGGGCGTAGTCCCCGCGCATGATCGCATCCCGCAGGTGCGCGTAGACCTGCTCGGAGAGCATCTGTTTCCCCTGGGAGTTCGAGGCGTGGGCCGTCTGGGTCATGCGGCCATCATAGACGATTCGACAAATAATCGATTATTCGTGTTATGGTCGATTACGACGGAAGACGCCGGCGGTGCCTCTACGCGAACCGCCGGCTCTCCGCCGGCAGCATCACCGCCGGCCCGCAGCACGGCCTGAAAGGAACGACGCGATGAGCGCCAACGACCCCTTCGCCCGCCTCCCCGAGGCGGCCTCCTTCACCGTCACCAGCACCACCGTCACCGACGGTGCCCCCTGGCCGCCCGAGCAGTTCTCCTCGGGGATTCCCGGCGGGAAAGACATCTCCCCGCAGCTGTCCTGGAGCGGCGCCCCGGAAGGCACCAAGAGCTACGCCGTCACCGTCTACGACCCCGACGCTCCCACCGGCTCCGGGTTCTGGCACTGGGCGGTCGCCGACATCCCCGCCGCCGTCACCGAACTGCCCGAGGGCGCCGGGGACGACACGGGTTCGGGCCTGCCCGAGGGCGCCTTCCAACTGCCCAACGATGTCCGCGCGGCCCGCTTCATCGGCGCCGCGCCACCGGCCGGGCACGGCCCGCACCGCTACTTCATCGTGGTGCACGCCCTCGACGTCGAGTCCATCGGCGTCCCGGCCGACGCCACCCCGGCCCTCCTCGGCTTCACCATGTCCGGCCACACCCTCGGCCGCGCGGTCCTGACCGCCACCGCCGAAACGCCCGCCTGACCACCAGCATGTCCGGACTCATCGACACCACAGAGATGTATCTGCGCACCATCCTGGAGTTCGAGGAGGAAGGCGTGGTCCCCATGCGTGCCCGCATCGCCGAGCGCCTGAACCAGCGTGGCCCCACCGTCAGCCAGACCGTCGCCCGCATGGAGCGCGACGGTCTGCTGCAGGTCGCCGGCGACAGGCACCTGGAGCTGACGGAGGAGGGCCGGCGGATCGCCACGCGGGTGATGCGCAAGCACCGGCTCGCGGAGTGCCTGCTCGTCGACGTGATCGGGCTGGAGTGGGAACAGGTTCACGCCGAAGCCTGCCGCTGGGAGCACGTCATGAGCGAGGCCGTCGAACGCCGCGTCCTGGACCTGCTGCGGCACCCGACGGAGTCACCCTACGGCAACCCGATCCCGGGCCTGGAGGAGCTCGGCGAGGAGGGCACCGCGGATCCGTTCCTCGACGAGGGCATCGTCAGCCTCAGCAGCCTGGAGCCCGGGCCGAACGGCGCGAGCGCGGTCGTACGGCGCATCGGGGAGCCGATCCAGACCGACCCCCAGCTGATGCACACCCTGCGGCACGCCGGGGTGCGGCCCGGCGCGGTCGTGAGCGTGACGTCGTCACCCGGCCGCGTGTTGGTCGGCAGCGGCGGGGAGCCCGCCGTACTCCCCACGCAGACCGCCGCGCACGTCTTCGTGGCCAAGCACTGAATCCAGCCGGGGTGCCGGTTCGTTCGCCCTGGCCCCGAGGATGGCCCTCGACCACGATCACAGCCGAGGGCCATCCTCGTCGCGGCGACCCGCGACGTCCGCGACACCCAGGGACGCGACGCCCACTCACTCGATCTCCGGGAGTCTTCTCCGTCTCAGACTGGTTTGAACCGTAGGAGCCGGTCTGCCGGACCATGCCTGGTTCGATAGCAGAAGGCATGCGCGGGCACCCACCCCAGCCACTAACGGGCCCGCGCCCTTCAGCTCCGCGGTCCCGGCGCCGGAGCGCCCCCCGCCGGAGGCGCTTTGCTCGCGATTCAGTGTCGGCTCCAGATGCGGTGGGTCTCGAGTGCGTTGGACAGTTCCTGGGCCACTTCCGGGGAACTGGCGGAGAAGAACGCCCGCTCCAGGATCGCTGCGGGTGCCGGCCCGCTGATCCAGTTATCCAGGAGCGTGTACCACTCGGCGCCGTGGCCCGTGCTGACGGTGAAGTCGTGCATGAGCCATGCCATGTGGCGGGCCGCCGCCTCGGTGGTGTTGGCCTCCCATCCGGCCAGGTAGGGAGCCAGGTCCAACTCCAGGCTGTCGGCGATGATTTCGATCATCATCATGACGTCGACGTCGCGTGGATAGTGATTCAGAGTGTGCCGCCACCAGGCGCCGACGGTGGCGATGATTGCTTCCTGCTCCGCTTGACTCCAACCCCTCCAACTGACGCCAACCCGGCCCATCAGGGACTCGGCGTGGAAGAAGCCGTCGAGTTCTTCGAGGATGAGCAGTTCGAGAAGCCGGGGTAGGAAGTGCTTGAACTCGTCGAGGTCACCCCAGGTGGACAAGGCATGGCCGGCGTACGGCCCTAACGCGGATGCGGTGAGCATGCGGAGGGGTGCTGCGCGCGTCGCGCGAACCTGTTCATCGGACACGCAGTGGTCACACACGTCGGTCTTGGCTGCAAGCGGATATCGGGAGAAGGCCGCGTAGAGAGCGTCCAACGCGCCGTCGAAATCAGACGGTGTGTCCATGCTCGGATGCTATTGCGCGGCTGCTGGTGAAGCGGCGGTCAGTCTCCGTGGCATAGCCCGTACGCGGTGAAGGAGTCGTCGCTTCCGGTACAGCGGCCCGAGCTGCTGGCGGCCGGGACCGGCCCCCAAGCCGATGACGGCCACCCGGCCGTGCTGGCGGGGGACGTCGCAGCATGATCGAAACGCGGTGTGCCCACCAGGCCTCGGATAGAGATCAAAAGCCCCCCTCGCTGAAGCCAGCGAGAGGGGCTTTGAACTGCGGAGGCTCGGGGATTTGAACCCCGGATGGGCTTAAGACCCAAACCGCATTAGCAGCTCGGCTCTCCACCGTCCCGATCCGTTCCACCTGGACCAACACCGCTCGGCGGTCCTCCTGGAACTGCCTGGGACGGCGGGGAACTGCAACTAAAACTGCAACTAGAGCGGGCTCGTGACCTGCGCGGACACGCACGCCTCGCCCTCCGCGCATCCCGTATGCCGTCGACCCACCGCGAAGCGGCAGCGGGCCGGCGACGGAGGGGCAAGCCCGTCTTTGCGTGTACCTTAGCCGCTCGCCGTTCCACGGCCATTGGACGCCAAGAGTCACAGACGGGCTTGAGCCGAAGGAGTCGGTCTGCTGGGCTTTGCCTGGGTCGATGGCAGGAGGGATGCGCGGCTCCTACCTCAGCCATCTACGGCCCGCGGTCTCCAGCTCGGCGCCATCCCGGAGCCGGAGCGCCCCCGCCAGAGGCTACCTGTTGGGAATGCATTGTTCATGGGACAGTTCCAGGCATGGAACGGTACCGACGCTCGATCTGGTACAGAGCGGGGCGGGCGCTTGCTCTTATCAATATCGGCTGGGTGGCTGCAGGCAGTTACTTTGTGCTCGTCGTCAACGGCAACGAGCGGCCATGGCCTCCAACTCACCTATGGATATCTGCAGGTATCCACGTGCTTGTGCTACTGGGCAGTGTGATCGGTTGGATCCGGCACCAGGCGAGCAAGCCGAATCCTCTGGAGGGGCAGGTAGCCGACGCAGATCAAGGAGCCTCGTAGGCCGTCGCCGGATGGGCGGATCGGAGCGGGCATGCACTTGGTTGGCACTGTTCGGGGTACTGGGTGGTGAGCGCGCGGCCGGAGCTGCCGCCGGCCGGGACCGGCCCCCAGGCCGCACGCCCGGCCGGCGAGCGGGCGACGGTCCGCGAGGCGGCGCGCAGCGCCGCCGTCTTGATCCTTATAAGCACTATTCGTCAACGACTCGAGTGGCCATCTTGCCTACCCCCGGGGAATGCTTGACAGATCAGTCCCATCGTGCGTCTCACTGACCTTCATCCGGCCTATCACCGTGCGATCCGGCACGGATCATCACGATTTGAACAACTTGGAGACTTTAGACCCCCCTCGGGGAAGAATAGGCAGTTAGGAGAGGTGGTATCAATGTCTGGCATCGAAGCAGCTATCGTCAGCCTTGGTGGTGCTCTCGTAAAGAGCGCAACCAAGTTATGGCTAGGCGACAAAGGAATAGCCGCCGACACGACAGCCAATGCGATAGACCTATTGAGCAATCGAGCGACAGGCCTCCTCGAAAAGAGGCGTACACAGCGAGTCTTCGAACAGTTAGCCGATACAATCGCCGCAAAAATTCAACCATTTATAGAAGCAGAGTTTGGCGGCCTACCAGAGAATGAGAAGCGGGCGGCAATTGACGCGGTACGTGACACATTCGAGCAGGCCAGCCTGAGTGATTCGGAATTATTTGCACAGGATTTGAACTCTGGGTATCTAAATACTTTTCTCCGTGCACGCATGCCCGGGATTGCAAGGAAAGCTTTATTATCCACGCAAGCTATCGACCTGTATAACATTCTACTTCGCGAAAGTTGCGACTATCTAATCCAAGTCACTATCGCCCTGCCGGAATATAGCCGCAACGCCTTGACTGAGATATTGCGACGCGAGAGCGATATAGTTAAATCCCTTGCGGAGATGCTATCCCGCCTTCCTGAACGACGGGAGGGGCTCGGGCATAACGACTTTGAGATCTACTATCGACGCCAGGTAAGCAAAACACTGGACAAGATGGAATTATTTGGTGCGACTCTCACCGAGGCGAGCCGTCGTTATCGTCTTAGTGTTGCTTACCTAAGTCTTAGCGTTATAAGCGAAGATGCTGACAACAAACCAACCTCGCAAGATACTGACATTGTCGACGTTGCAGGCCTTGGCGTCCCTGTCGAGCTCGCCTTGTCAGCCGCCACACGACTTTTCCTGCGCGGCACAGCTGGTTGCGGAAAGACAACCTTGTTGAGATGGATCGCAGTAAAAAGCGCTCTTAGTGAGTTCCCGGACACCCTCGCAAGTTGGAACAATACTGTTCCATTCTTCATACCATTGCGAAGGTACGTTGGTCGGGATCTTCCAGCTCCAGAAAATTTTCTAGAGAGCGTGGGCCGGCACATCGCCGACGAGATGCCCAAAGGTTGGGTCCAAGAGCAACTTAGGGCAGGACGTGCACTCGTTCTAGTTGACGGACTCGATGAATTACCACAAGTTGAAAGAACGAGAGCAAGAACGTGGCTACAGGAACTTATCGCCGCCTTTCCTAATTCCCGGTATCTCGTCACATCTCGTCCTGGCGCTGCACCTCCAAGCTGGCTGCGGGGCGAAGATTTCAGAGCATTCGAGCTCCAGCCAATGGCACTTGCGGATATCAAAGCGTTCGTGCGCCAGTGGCATGATGCGCTAAGTCACCAGACGCTCGACGAGGAAGAGAAGCTTCGCATTGAACAGTATGCAGATAACCTAATAAACAAGATAGTCGGTCAACGTCATCTACGCTCTCTGGCCGAGACGCCGTTGCTCTGCGCTCTACTGTGCGCTCTTCACTACGATAGGAAGTCACACCTACCTCGCAATCGTATGGAGCTTTATGACGTTGCTCTCGATATGCTTCTGGAGCGACGCGATGCTGAGCGGAACGTTGCCTCGGAAGTCATCATGTCGCGTACAGACAAGTTTCTACTTCTACGGGATATCGCATATTGGCTGATCCGTAACGGCTTGTCCGATGCCAAAAGAACGCGAGTGCTGGATAGGATAGCGCAAAAACTCCAGTACATGACCAGTTTAAGCAGCATTTCATCGGAGGACGCCTACCGACATCTCCTTGAGAGAAGCGGCCTCATTCGGGAGCCCACCGCTGATCGGATGGACTTCGTTCACCGTACTTTCGAGGAATACCTAGCTGCGATAGAGGCACTGAGCAATGACGATATAGGCTTATTGGTTGGGAATGCACATCTTGATCAGTGGCGCGAAGTGGTCATCATGGCGGCTGGACACGCCTATGCGCCAAAGCGCGAGGAGTTGCTTCGATCCCTTATAGCTCGAGGAGACAAAGAGCCATCGCACAGTGACCAACTCTACCTCTTGGCTGTAGCATGTCTCGAAACCTCTCCCGAGCTCTCTGTCGAGACTAGAGACGAGATCCGGAAGCGGGTAGCCAAGCTATTGCCACCTTCGAGCATTACTATAGCCAAGTCACTAGCCTCAGCAGGGGAATTTGTAGCGGATCTCCTGGCAGAAGCTCGCCCAACCTCGGCACGAACAACCGCGGCAACGATTCGCGCTGCGGCCCAAATCGGTACCGAAGAAGGCCTACGTATTATCGAGCGTTACAAGGAGGACAAGCGACAGACAGTTCAGAATGAGCTGTTGACGTCTTGGAGTCGCTTTGATCCCGACGAGTACGCGTTGAAGGTTCTTCGCTACTCCCCCTTAAGCAAAACGCATATATATGTAAATTCCGCCGAACTTGTTGCCGCACTCCGCCATCTGCCTCATGCCCCGAGCGTCACTATCGAGACAAAGTCCACCCTAGACATCAGCTGCCTTCGCAATCATTTGCAGTTGCAGCAACTTGCTATCTGGAATTCCTCTATCGACGATTTGACGCCAATCACGAATGCTCCCCTGGCCCTACTTCGTCTGGCAGGCTGCCGAGTGACTTCGCTGTCACCTCTGGCTGCAATCCATTCACTACGAGTGCTTCAATTTACCAATGTTGCCAGCGAAAATTCTGACTTCGCATTTCTGGGGGAACTTCCGAATCTAGAGCAGCTGCTACTCTCAAGAGTCGATCTGTCGAGCCCACTACCATCTATACAGGCCCAGTCTCTGAAGATGCTTCGACTGCACCATCTTGCCCTGCAAGGACTGCCATCGTTCGGAGGTGCACCAAACTTAACGCATGTTTCGATTATTGGGACGCCTATAACTGATGTCGCACCTCTCTCCGCGCTACAGGAGTTACGACACCTAAACATATCCTCAACGCAGGTTAACGACCTGGAACCCTTACTCGGGCACAAACTCGAGGCTCTGCATGCCTCTCACACAAAGATAGATAATATTCTTCCCATCTCTCAGTATGGCAATCTTAGAGGCCTACACCTCAACGGGACGCCCGTCACTGACTTAACCCCGCTGGCCGAGCTGGAGAAGTTGGAGGAATTGAGCCTAGATGGAAGTCTAGTTGTCGACCTTTCTCCATTAGCTTCAAATCACACGCTCGAATCACTGGACGTAGAGAATACGGCTATCGAGGATCTCAGTCCACTAACGAATCATCCTGCCCTCAGGTCAGTATTACTGAGGGGAACGAACGTTACGGACTTTAGCCCTCTCGCAACAATACCGACTCTAAAAGCGGTTTATCTGACGAAGCCAACTTCACTATCGGACCATGATCTAATGGCCATGCTTGGCAATAGGGAAGAGCTGAATATCCATTGGGACGAGGACCTATCTCTGCTTCGGCGTGTAGAGTAGCTTTCTCGTGGAGGAAAGGCCGAAGGCTAGCGACCGACGCGATCGTCTTCAAGGACTGGGTGAGCTGCTGCGGCGGCTACGCAAGGATGCGGGGCTGACCGGTAAGGAGCTGGCGCAGCGGGCCGGGGTCGCGCAGCCGACGATCTCGCGGATGGAGACGGGGCGGCTGCTGCCGACGCCGGAGACGGTTGGGCGAGTGTCCGCGGCTCTCCAGCTCGGTGAGGACGCTCGCTCTGAGTTGGACACCCTGCTCGCGCGGCTGCGTGAGGAGGTGTCGCGGCTAAAAGGTGGGTTGGCTGGCCGAGAGGCGGCGAACGCTGCGCGGGTGCGCTCGTCCAAGTGGATGGCTGTCTTCTCCTCGGCGATGATTCCGGCGCTGTTACAGACGGCGGAGTATGCGCGGCTGGCGGTGGCAATCGGCCGGGATGTTGATGAGGACGATGCGGCCAAGGCGGCGGCTGTACGTGTTGATGCGCAGGCGGTGCTGTTTGAGGAGGGCCGGCGGTTCGCGTTCGTGCTGACGGAGGGGGCGGTGCGTACGTGGCCGGGGTCGCCGTCGTTGATGCTGGCTCAGCTCGACCGGTTGGCCCAGGTGTCGACACTGACGCATGTTCGGCTCGGGGTCGTGCCATGGAAGACAGAGGCGCCGGCCCTCCCGCTGCATGGGTTCACCATGTACGACGGGTCGGTGAGCGTGGTGGAGAGCCTGACCGGTGATCTCACGCTGACTGAGGCGGCCGAGATTGAGGCTCATGAAGGGGCGCTCGAGGCGTTCGCGGGGGCGGCCGTATACGGGGACGAGCTGCGGGCGCTGCTGGGTGAGATCGCGGCGGACTTCCGGGAGCTGGCGAAGCAGCTCGATAACTGACGAATTTATGCGTCGTATTCCTTGAGATGCTTCTAGGTTGGTCATACGCTCCTCGTCGTAGGCATGTCTAGCCCCCTATACGACGGAGCGTGTCCCATGCCCCCATGGCGTCTGTCCCGGCACTTCCTCGGCCGTCCCGCCTCGGTCACCGAAGCCCGCCGCTTCATCACCGCAACCCTCGGACCTTGGCCGGTCGTCGAGTCGGCCGAGCTCATCGTGAGCGAACTGGCGACCAACGCCGTCCGGCATACCGCCTCGGCCCGCTTCGGCGGCAAGTTCATCGTCAGTATCCAGGCCGAACCCGATCAGGTCTGGCTCGGCGTCACCGACGAGGGCGGCCCCGCAGTTCCCCGGCTCGTCCGGCCCAGTGACGACGAGGGCGGCCGCGGCCTGCTGCTGGTCGCCTCCCTGGCCGACAACTGGGGCGTGTACGGCACTCAGGCCGGCCGTACCGTCTGGGCACTACTCAAAGTCGACCCCATCGCAGCCGCGGCAGCACAAGCCACGGGCTGGTCATGAGCTGCGTGAGCCCGCACGTCCCCGATCGCCGGCAGTCAGGATGCACGAAGCTGGAATGGTTCGAGCCCTCGGACGGAGCGCGGGTGCGCGTGCTCGCCTG
>NZ_MWJN01000094.1:0-34956 GCF_002027145.1 Microbispora sp. GKU 823
GCGTCCGCGACGCGGCGCGCGGGCCGGCGGCGCGCGCGGGCACGCTCGCCGGGCGTGAGCTGCCGCGGGCGAGATCGCCGCGTCGCTGGACGCGGCGCCGCGGGTATGGGTGGTGAGCCGTCCCCATCCCGCGCCCGCCGACCTCTCGTCCTCGCGCGACTCGGCCAAGCGGCTGCTGCTGCGCGAGAGCTACCGCCGGGAGCGGGCCGTCCGCGTGCTCGGCTACGCCGTACGGCTGTACACGCGGGTCAGCCCTTGACGGCCCCCGCGGTCAGGCCGCTGACGAGCTGGCGCTCGGCCACGGCGTAGAAGCCGAGGGCGGGCAGCATCGCGACCACGATGTAGGCCATGACCCGGGCGATGTCCGTCGAATACTGCCCCTGGAACTGCTGGACGCCCAGCGGGATGGTGAAGAGGCTGTCGTCGCTGAACACCACGAGCGGCAGCATGAACTGGTTCCAGCTGTTCACGACCGCGAGCACGGAGACCGTGGCGATCGCGGGCCGGGCCATCGGCAGCAGGATCCGCCAGAAGAAGCCGAACGGGGAGCACCCGTCGAGGATCGCCGCCTCCTCGATCTCCCCCGGGATGGCCCGGAAGAAGCCGCGCAGGATGATGATCGTCATCGGCATGCCGAAGGCCGCCTGCGGAAGGATCACACCGAGCGGGTTGTCGAGCAGCCCGAACATCCGCAGCAGCACGAACAGCGGCAGGATCGCCACCGCGAACGGGAACATGAGCCCGGCGGCGAACATCGTGAACAGCGCCTCACGCCCCCGGAAGGCGAAGCGCGCGAACACGAAGGCCGCCAGCGCGGACACCGCGACGACCACGAGCGTGGTCAGCACCGCGATGTACGTGCTGTTCCAGAGCATGTGCCAGAACGATCCCGAGGCGAGGATGCTCGTGTAGTTCTCCGGCACCCAGGGGTCGGGCAGGCCGAGCGGGTTGCTCGAGAGCTGCCGGGTGGTCTTGAACCCGCCGATCACGGCGTACAGCAGCGGGACACCGACGAACAACGCCGTGATCACGACGATCGCGTGCAGGGAGATGCTGCGCAGCGGACCGCCCGACGTCGGGGACTGCCTGTGACGGTTGGCGCTCATCGCTGGTCTCGCAGCACGGTGGAGGCTCCTTCGAGGTCGCGGCGCATGACGTATCGCTGGTAGAAGAGCGCGAACACGAGGCTGATGAAGAACATCACGACGCTGATCGCGCTCGCGTAGCCGACCTGGAAGCGTTTGAAGCCGAACTGGAACATCGTGACGGCCATGGTCTCGGAGGAGTGCGAGGGGCCTCCGCCGGTGATGATCCAGACCAGGTCGAACAGCTGGATCGCACCGATGACCGACAGGAACACGCTGATGCGGATCGTGGGCCCGAGCAGCGGCAGCGTGACGTAGCGGAAGACCTTCCACCCCGTCGCGCCGTCGATCTGGGCGGCCTCGGTGAGCTCCTTCGGGATGCCCTGACGCCCGGCGATGTACAAGATCATGTGGAAGCCGAAGTACTTCCAGGTCATGACGATGAACACCGACATCATGACCGTCGACGGGTCGGCGAACCAGTCGAGGGGGTCGATGCCGAACCAGCCGAGGATGTAGTTGGCCAGGCCGTCCGTGGGCGACAGGATCATCATGAACAGGACCGCGGTGATCGCCTCGGACAGCACGTACGGGGCGAAGAACAGCAGGCGGAAGAACGCCCGGCCGCGGATCTTCTGGTTGAGCAGCATGGCGATGCCCAGCGAGAGGGGAAGCTGGATCGCCACCGACAAGATGATCAGCAGCAGCCCGCGCCACAGGTCGCCCAGGAAGACCTCGTCGGCCAGCACGCGGGTGAAGTTCGCCATGCCGATGAAGTTCGTCGGCAGCCCGCGCATGCCGTTCCACTTGAACACGCTCGCGTAGAAGGCGAGCAGGATCGGCGCCACGACGAGCGCCAGGAAGAGCACGAGCGCGGGAAGCAGGAACAGAAGGATCGTGGTGAACCCCCGGAGCCTGCGGCTCCGGGGTCTCGTCGTCTTCACGCGACAGTTACTCCGACTTCGCGGTTTCCGTGATGGCCTGCGCCACCTGCTCGGGCGTCTTGGTTCCGCCGATCAGCTGAGCCACGGAGTCGTTGACCTCCTGACCGACGGCCGGCGGGTACGCCTGGTCGAGGTAGAGCTGGAACCCGGTGGCCCCGGCGAGGTTCTTGGCGACCACGCTCAGGTTCGGGTCGGTGACCGCGTCCTCCTCGCCCTTCAGGACCGGGAGCAGGCCACCGGTCGCGACGGCCTTGCGGTGCTCGGTGCTGTCGGTGAGGAACTTCAGGAACTCGATGGCCTCCGCCGGGGCGTCGGCCCCGATCGCGAAGCCACCGCCGCCGCCGAAGGCGTCAGTGATCGCGCCCTTGCCGCCGTCGACCGCCGGGAAGGGGAAGAAGCCGAGGTCGTCGCCGAGGCCCTTGCCGGCGTCCTTCTGGACCGCGGGCGCCCACTGGCCCATCAGCTCCATGGCGGCCTTGCCGTCGCCCATCGTCGCGGCCTGGCCGCCCGGGTCGCCGTACGTCGCACCGAGGTAGCCCTTCTGGAACGGCTGGAGATCGGCCAGTTCCTTGAGCTTCTGCCCCGCCTGCACGAAGGCGGGACCCGTGAAGTCCTTGCTCTCACCGGCCTGCTTCAGCGCGTCGAGGCCGCCGATTCGCATGGCGAGGTAGGCCCAGTAGTAGTGGCCCGGCCACTTGTCCTTGCCGCCGAGCGCGATCGGGGTGACCCCGGCGGCCTTCAACTTCTTGACGTCGTCGATGAGCTGCGACCAGGTCCCCGGAGGCTCGGCGATCCCGGCCTTCTTGAACAGCGCCTTGTTGTACCAGAAGCCCACCATGCCGATGTCGTCGGGAATGGCGTACTGCTTGTCCTCCACCTTGTACGCCGACAGCGCGGCGTCCGTGAACGTGCCGAGCCAGGATCCGGCGTCGGTGGTGAGGTCCTTGACCAGGCCCGCCTCCACCTGCTGGGCGAGCACGCCACCGCCCCACGTCTGGAAGATGTCCGGCGCCTTGCCAGACTGGGTGAGCGTCGTCAGCTTCGCCTTGAACGCCTCGTTCTCGTAGGGAACGCTCTTGATGGTGATATTCGGGTGCGCGGCCTGGAAATCCTTGATCGCCTGAGCGCCGTAGCTCTTCAGGGGTTCGGTGGTCCAGATGTTCCAGAACTCGACGGTCACCTTGCCGCCGGCTGAGCTCTTGCTCTCGCCGGCGTCGTTCCCGGTACTACCACATCCCCCGAGGACCAGTGCCGACGCCGCCATGAGCGCCGCACCTCGCCGACTCAACTTCACGGTGGTTTCCCTTCTGGATTCCGACCGAAACTTTCGGCAGTCGCCCGATAGTTTCTGCGATGGGGCCGAGGTTACAGGGGGGTTAGGTTCATATCAACGGCTGTTGTGCACCTGTTACGCACGGTCGACGGCGAAGGAAAGCACGACCGAACCACGACGCCCAAAAGGGATGAATAGGCAGCAATCAGGCGGCATTAAGGGGCAGCCGAAACCCGAACGGGCGCGGACCGCGCGGGAACCGCGGGTACGGAAACGCCGCTTCGCCGCGAAACGTAAATCGTGGGCGACGCAAGAAAGCCGCGCACGCGAAGAAACCCGGACACCAGACCGGGTGAGGAGCCGGCGAAAGCGTCAGCGGGCGGCGGCGGTCGGGCGCTTGCCGTACGCGTGCTTGACGAGCTCGATCAGGACTTCCTTGCCCGATTCCCGCTTGCGCGCGTCGCACAGCATGATCGGCACGTCCTGGCTGAGGTTGAGCGCGAGCTTGACCTCGTCCAGGTCGAAGACCGGGGCGCCCTCGAAGCAGTTGACCGCGACGACGAAGGGCGTGCCGCGCCGCTCGAAGTAGTCGACGGAGGGGAAGCAGTCGGCGAGCCTGCGGGTGTCGGCCAGCACGACCGCGCCGAGCGCCCCCCGGGCGAGCTCGTCCCAGACGAACCAGAACCGCTCCTGGCCGGGGGTGCCGAAGAGATAGAGGACGAAGTCCTGCCCGATGCTGATCCGGCCGAAGTCCATGGCAACCGTGGTGGTCGCCTTCGCCTCGACCCCGGACAGGTCGTCCACGCCGACGCTGCGGTCGGTCAGCGTCTCCTCCGTGCGCAGCGGCCGGATCTCCGACACCGCCCGACCATCGTGGTCTTGCCCACCCCGAAGCCTCCGGCGATCAGCAACTTGATCGCCGTGGGCATCTTCGGCGGGTTGTTCGCGGAATCAGAGCGCCCGAAGGCCATCGAGCACCGCCTTGTACATCCGCTCGTCGAGCATGTCCATCTCCGGTTGGGGCTGCTGCACGGCCACGAAACCCCGGTCGAACAGGTCGCCGAGGAGGACCCGGACGATCCCGGCCGGCAGGTCCAGATGGGCCGCGATCTCCGCGACCGACAGCGGTCTGCGGCACAGCCGCACGATCGCCTGATGCTCGGGGTCCAGCCCGATCTCGGCTCCCGTGGTGGGCCGGATCGTCACCGCGAGCGAGATGAGGTCGAAGCGGTCCTGCGCCTCCGTACGGCCGCGTGCGATCACGTACGGCCGGATGGTCGGCGCGTCGAGTAAGCGCTCCTCGTCCGGGCTCCACTCGGGGTTCACCGGCGGACCTCGCTCCCGGCGGCCCGGTCCAGCGCGGCCCGGTCGATCGTGGTCCGGGCGGGCGAGGTCAGGTACTGCCCGACGCGCACGACGAGCATGGCCATCTCGTACGCCACCAGGCCGACGTCGGCGTCTCCCGTGCAGAGCACGGCCAGGCAGGCGCCCTGGCCCGCCACGGTCACGAGCAGGTAGGCCGACTTCATCTCCACGATGGTCTGCCGTACGGCTCCGCCCTGGAACCGCTCGCCCACGCCGCGCGCCAGGCTCTGCAGGCCGGAGGCGACGGCGGACAGGTGCTCGGCGTCCTCCACGTGGAGTCCCTGCGATCCCGCCAGCAGCAGGCCGTCCGTGGACAGCACGATGCCGTGCTCGACCTCGCGGACCCGCGCGACGAGGTCGTCGAGCAGCCACGCGAGGTCCGCGGAGGCCCCGGTCTTCTGCGTCACAGGTTGTCCTCCTCTTCACCCAGCATCTTCGCGGCCTCGGATCTGCCGCGCCTCGTCCCCGACTGGAACGAGCCCATGATCTTGCGGATGTCCTCCGGCGAGCGATCCTCTTCCTCCTCCGCCTCGCCCGCTTTCCTCGGCTCCTCGGCGAGCGCGGGCGCGAGGTTGGCCTGCGGCACCCGGAAGGGCAGTCCCGACGGGGTGAACCCAGCCGAGGGCGCGGGCCCGTCCGGATCGGCGCCGCCGGAGAGTGGGGCGCTCTGCACGGGCCTGGGCGGCTCGGGAGCCCTCGGCACGGGAACCACCTCCTGAACTGGTCCGGGAACCGCCTCGGGCGCGCCGACCAGCGCGATCTTCCGGGAGCCGGGTTCCCGCCGCGGGAGACCGGGAGAGGTCTCCTCCTCGGGCAGGTCCTCCCCGCCCTCGATGACGAGGTCGCGCGGCAGCAGCACGACCGCGGTCGTGCCGCCGTACGGCGACGCCTTGAGCGACACCTTGATCCCGTGCCGCTCGGCCAGGCGGCTGACGACGTACAGGCCGAGCCGGGCGGTGCTCGACAGGTTGAACTCGGGCGGGTCGGCGATCCGCTGGTTGGTCGCGTCCAGATCCTCGGCGCTCATTCCGAGGCCGCGGTCCTCGACCTCGATCGCGTACCCGCTGGCCACCACCTGGCCGCCCACCTGCACCATCGTGTACGGCGGGGAGAACGACACCGCGTTCTCGATCAGCTCGGCGAGCAGGTGGATGACGTCGCCCACCGCGCGTCCGATGAGCGCGGTCTCCCCCATCGGCATCACGGTGACGCGGGTGTAGTCCTCGACCTCGGCCAGCGCGCCGCGTACGACGTCGACCATCGGCACCGAGCGCCGCCAGGCGCGGGCGGGGGACGCCCCGGACAGGACGATGAGGTTCTCCGCGTTGCGCCGCATGCGGGTGGCGAGGTGGTCGATGCGGAACAGGTCCTTCAGCTCCGCCGGGTCCGACTCGCGCCGCTCCATCACGTCGAGCAGCGTGAGCTGGCGGTGCACCAGCGACTGCGTACGCCGGGCGAGGCTGAGCAGGATGTCGCGGATGCTCTGCCGGAGCTGGGCCTCCTCGACGGCGGTGCGGATGGCGGTCTCCTGCACGGTGTTGAACGCCGCGCCCACCTGGCCGATGACGTCGGGCCCGAAGTCGAGCGGCGGCGCCTCCGCCTTGACGTCGACCTTCTCGCCCTGGGCGAGGCGGGCGACCACGCCGGGCAGCCGCTCGTTGGCCAGTTCGAGCGCGGCCTCGCGCAGCTTCTCCAGCTGACGCACCAGCGCACGGGCCGTGGTGACCGACAGGATGATCGACGCGATGACCGCCACCAGGCCGAGCACACCGGCCAGCAGGAGGCGCGCGATGACCGCGACGGCGACCGGAGTGGTCCGTTCGACCAGTCGGTCACCGGCGTCGAGGATCGTCTTCTGCAGTTGCGCCAGGGCCGGTTGCGTCGCTGCTCTCCACTGGTCCTCGCCGATCGGCGGCAGACCCCCGGGCCGCGTGCTCTCCATGACGGCCTCTTCGAGCGCCCGCAGGCGGGTGAAGGCCTGGGTTCGCTCCAGGCGATCGAAGGCGGCACGGTCGCCGTCGGGCAGCACCTGCACGGCCTCGCTGTGGTGGAAGCGCTGCGCGCCGACGATCTGGGTGAAGCGGGCGCGTTCCTGCACCGTCAGCCGTCCCTCCGACAGGGCGCCGGCGAGCAGTGCGTCCTCCTGCGAGAGCAGTTCCCGCGCCTGGCTCAGCTCGATGAGCGCCCGCGTGTCCTCGGCGACGCCCTCGTCGTCCAGCGTGGCCAGGGCGTCGTAGGTGTCGTAGACGGAGTCGATGACGGTGGTGTAGCCGTCGAACGCCTTGACGCGGTCCGCCTGCCCGCCGTCGACGAGACCGCGGTTCTTGCGCAGGCCGTCCAGCTGACGGATCATCTCGTCGATGCGCCGCCGGAGCACGTCGTCCGCGGCGAACTGGACGTCGCCGGCTTTGGACAGACGGCGGAAATCGGCGGCCGCGGCGTCGGTGCGCGCCCGCTGGGCGGTCAGGGCGGCACGGTCGGCGGACGACTGCTGGGCCAGGACCACAGCGGTGAGCCGCCTCTCCTGCTGCAACTCCACCAGGAGCGTTTCGCTGGGCTGCGCCACTCCCTTGTCGTAGACCGCGACCCAGACGAGGTTCAGACCCTCCCGTAGCGTCACCCACGCGGCGAACGCCCACAGCGCGGCAAGTGACACCAGCAACGCCGTCACCTTGGTCCGCACCCTGGAATTACGGAAGCGCATGAGACCACCTTGCGAAATCGGCGAACGCGAGGTTTCGCGACGATTAACACTCGCACGACGTCATGGGTCGCAAGCGCTGCTCACCCCACACCCGCGCTATAACTCGGACACCTTAGCAAAGGCCCCGAAAACCCCTCAAGTCGGGAAAATAGCGGCAAAAATGTCCACTTTTCCGAATTCGACGGATTTCCCGTGGGGAGATCATACTTGACTGACGGGCCTCACACCAAGTGACCGGGACTGTGCGAGGTGAATCGCGGCGAGGACGGCCGCACGGACGACCGCCTGCGGTCGGTAGAGGTCCTTGTCGTGCCACAGCGGCGGCCCTTCGGCGACATCGGCGGCCTCCAGCAGGTAGGAGTACCCACGCGCCGCCGCATCCCGAACGCGCTCACCGCTCCCCGCGAACAGCAGAAGTTGCAGGGCATAGGCCGTCTCCTCCGCCGTACCGGACCAGCGGCCCCATGACCCGTTATCGCGCTGGGTGTCCAGCACCCATTCGATCGCGGCGCGCACCGCCTGCGCCGCACCGGGGCCGCCGAACTCGTGCAGCGCGAGGGAGCAGGACACGGTCGCGTAGTACGGCGAGGCATGCCAGCGGTCGTCCCAGCTTCCGTTCTCCCGCTGCCGCTCGAGCAGCCAGCCCGTCAGCTTGCCGATCGCGGGGGCATACCGTGCCGCTTCGGCCGGCCATACCGCGGCGTACTTGCCGAAGGCGTCGAGCACGTGGGCGTTCACGCTGACGGAGGAGCCCTCCTCCCCCTGCCAGGTGCAGAAATGCGTCGGCGTCTCGAAGGCCCACAGGCTGTCCGGCCTGTGTTGCACGCCGAGCAGGGCCAGCGCGTACAACGCGACGGACGTAGTGTCGGCGTCGGGCGGCAGACCCGCTCCCGCGGGGGTGCCCGCGGGTCCGATGGCCGCCCTCAGGTCCGCCAGCATCTCGGGCGGGACCTCGAACGGAATCCCGGCGCGGGCCAGCCAGCTCAGCACCCACCCGCGTTCGAACACGGTGATCGGCAGGCCCACCGGCACCGGACCGCCGTGCCTGCGCACGATGGCCTCCAGGTGCCAGCGGACGGGATGCCCGGGCTCGCTCGGTCCCCTGTCTCCCAGCCACGCCGCGCTCGCCGCCGGCGAGGCGCCGACCGTACCGATCGCGGTCACGCGGACCACGGCCGCCCCGTTGGCCGCGTCGCCGGCGATCTCCAGCGCGTGGAGGAGTTTCTGCGGGATCTCCGCCTCCGACGCCAGCCAGGCGCGCACCGCCTCCAGCGGGGCGACGCTCATCCCCACGGGCAGCGCCAGGGGGGCGCTCATCCCGTTCTCCGCGAGGTGCTCGTTGATGAGCATGACCAGGGACGGGACGATCAGTTCGATGGCCGGCATGTCGGGCAACGTCAGCGCGGCGCCGCTGAGGCAGCGCGACAGGAGTCGCAGCCCACGCGCCGCCGCGTCCCGCAACGTCTCCACGCCGACGCCGGTGTCGTCGCCCCGGCCCAGCACCGAAAGGAGTGCCTCGGTCGCGCTGAGGCTGGGTACCAGCCCATAGCCCTCCGGGGCTCCCCAGCCGCCGTCGCTCCGCTGGGTGTCGATCAGCCACCGCACCCGCTCGCCATGCCCGGTGAGCCAGGGAGCCAGCGTCACCAGACGGCCGGTCTCGTAGACCGACGGGGACACCTGCCCCCAGGGCATCGACATCAGTCCGAGCACCAGGTCCTGAGCCGCACGGCTGACGTCGGCCGCCACCTGCGGGGCAAAGTCGTTCACGCTCACAGTTCGCCCCAGTAGTCCGCGAGCCCGTAGAAGCCCGTGCTGTAACCGATCTGTCGTTCGAGGTAGGCCGACTCGTCCGGGCGGATCGACCGCAGCGGCCCGAGCACGGCACGGCATTCGCCGGTGAGGGCCGCGACACGCGCGAGCACCTCGTCCCGGGACACGCCGAGCATAAGGGCGTTCAGATCCCCCCAGCCGACGTCGCGTTCGTACGTCGCGAGGTCGTTGAGCAGGCGCAGCACGCGCTGGACGATGCCGCTCGCCCGAAGCAGTTCGTCCAGGTGGGGGATGAGGAGCGGATCGCCGGAGTGGATCCAGTGCCCGACGTTCACCAGGGTCGAGCCGAAGTTGTCGGCGTTGCCGAGATACTCCTCGAACGTCGGCAGCGCGGTCTCGCCGCCCTGCTTCCACTTCCACTCACGTGCCATGGCGCCGAGCATGCGTTCGAGTTCGGCGCGCCAGGCCGCGTGGAGGCTCGGGAAGAGCGGGGACGCGGCGAGATCGTCGCGAATGGCGGCGAGAAACCGGGTGAGCGGCGTATGTGGGACGGGCTCCCGGCCGTACGCCACCGCGAGGCAGCCCCGCAGGATCTCGTCGATCTCTTCCTGTGAGGTGGCCTCATGATCGATCAGCCAGTCGACCGCGAAGATCCACAAGGACGTGCGGTTGGCGATCCTGAGCTGCTCCGCCGTCGCCCACGGAGAGCCGAACGCGTTAGCGAGGGACACCGTGGCGAACAGCGTCGCGTCGAACGGATTGGCGGCGAACAGCTCGGGGAAGGCCCCCGCGCATTCCTGCAGGTCTCGCTGGCAGCGCGCCGCGAGGGCGCTGGTCCTGCCACTTGCGGCCGCCGCCGCCAGGTGCGCGGCTTCGCGGCTTCGTGCCAAGGTCATGCCGCGGCGCCCCCACTGACGGGGACCAGGCGCACCTCGACGAGCTCCTTTGGACGCAGCGACGCGGCCGGGAACGGCGTGAGCGGACGGGGAGCGCGCACCTGCGGGCGGAAGCGGGCAAGGAGACCCGCCACCATCAGCGGCGCCTCCGCGTAGAAGAGGTGCTGACCGATGCAGACGTGCGGGCCCCCGCCGAACGGGAAGTAGGCGTACCGGTGCCGGCGTTCCTGGCCGCCGCCCTCGGCGAACCGCTCCGGGTCGAACTCCTCGGGACGGTCCCAGAACTCCTCGAGACGATGGGTGGCGAAAGGGCTGATCAACAGCGTGGAACCGGCCTCGATCGGCACATCACCGAGCCGGCTCGGTTTCGCCGCGATCCGGGGCAGGATCCAGCCCGGCGGGTACAGCCGCAGCAGTTCGTTGAACACCGCCTTCATGTACGTGAGCCGGGGCAGGCACTCCGCGTCCACCGGCCCGCGTCCGACCACGGTCTCCACTTCCTCGTACAGCCGGGCGGCGACCTCGGGATGGTCGTGGAGGATCGGCCACAGCCAGGTCAGCGCCACCGCCGTCGTCTCCACCGACGCGCCGTAGATGCTGACGAGATCGTCCCTGATCTGCCGTTCCGCTGCCGCGTCCTCCTCGTCGCGGCGGGCGCGGGCGAGCGCCGAGATGATGTCGTTGCCGTCACCCGGCTCCCTGATCGCCTGCCTGACCAGCGGCATCACGACCTCGTCGATCGTCTTCACCGCTCGCATGAAGGCCCGGTCTCCCGGCAGCGGGATCCAGTCCGGCGCGAACGGCAGCAGCAGCCGGGAGGCGAACGAGGTCGCGGCGATCGCGTAGGCGGGACCGAGCCGTTCGGCGTCCGCGACTGAGATCTTGCTGCCGAACAGGACGCGGATCACGGTCTTGCTCACGAGGCGGCTCATCTCCTCGTAGATGTCGATCCACCGCCCCGCCCGCGCGTACGGCTCCCACGCCGTGATGCCCTCGTCGATCGTCTCGGCCATGTCCCGGGTCAGGCTCGCGACGTACCTGGCGGTGAAGAGAGGCTGCATGATCCGTCGGGCGGACTCCCAGTCAGCGCCGTCGCTGATGATGCTTCTGCCGGCCAGCCGTTCCACCGGCTTCCATAACATGCCCTCGCGCGGATGGTTCTCCCAGTCACGGCGCAGGACGTGCTGGACGTGGTCCGGGTGGCTCACCAGATAGGGACGGAACGGCCCGAGGCCCAATCGAACGACCTGACCGTGAGCCTGCCTCGCGAAGCCCCCGAGCGCGTTCACCGGATCGCGCAGCAGAGGACGAAGGGTGCGGCGTAACGGCAGGGCGGGTGGCCTCACGACCCGATGGATGTTGATCGCCTCGGAGGTCACGGCCGTCTCCCTCTCGCGGTATGCGTGTGGCCGGACGCCCCTCGCCTGGGCCTCGTCCAGCGATCACACCGAACATCACTGGCGGAGTATCACATGATCCGGTCGAAATGATCAAGATTCCGGCTTAGTGATACTTTTGTAGTCATTAGTCACCAGTTGAGACGTCAGTGGCGTTTGGGTTCCTGCCGCGGGCCGGGTTGTCGCACCGTGAGGAGCGAAAACAAAAGGGCCGGGCCTCGCGGCCCGGCCCTCCTCAGGATGTGTCGTCAGGCGTGGCTGGTCACCAGCAGCGCGATGCCCACGAGGATGACGATGGGAATCAGCCACACCACGACCTCGCCGAGGAACTCCTTGTACATGGGGACCGAATCCTCTCGGTGACGTGCGAAAAGTAGACCGACGTGCAGCATATTCGGTCGTGCTGCCAGGGGGAACCCGGCATCGCCGCAGGCGATGAACGAGGGGGAGGATGCGCCCGGAGTGCCAACTGAGGCCGGCGGGGGACGCGACCGCCGACCGGGCGAGTCATCGGATGAAACGTACATGGGTCCCCGCTGGTCAGGGCTTTTGCCACGTCTCGTCCCTGGGCCGGGCGGCGGGCCGCTCTCTACCATCGCGCCGGACAGCACGAGGGAGAGACGCGATGTCGAAGAGAAGCGCGGTGGTGGCGGCCCTGCTCGTGGTGCTCGGGCTGCTCGTCGCCCGGCCCGCCGAGGCGGCAACGGTGCGGATCATGCCCCTTGGCGACTCGATCACCGGATCGCCCGGCTGCTGGCGGGCCCTGCTGTGGAACAAGCTGCAGAACGGCGGCTTCACCGACATCGACATGGTGGGGACGCTGCCCGCCCAGGGGTGCGGGGTGCCGTACGACGGCGACAACGAGGGCCACGGCGGCTTCCTCGTCACGAACGTCGCCGACCAGAACCAGCTCCCGGGCTGGCTCTCGGCGACCCGTCCCGACATCGTGATGATGCACTTCGGCACCAACGACGTATGGAGCAACAAGCCCACCGACACGATCCTCGCGGCCTACGGCAAGCTCGTGGACCAGATGCGGGCGAGCAACCCGAACATGAAGATCCTGGTCGCCCAGATCATCCCGATGAACCCGAGCACCTGCCCCGAGTGCGCCCAGCGGGCCGTCGCCCTGAACAGCGCGATCCCGGGCTGGGCCGCCGCGAAGACCACGGCGGCCTCCCCGATCGTGGTCGTCGACCAGTGGACCGGCTTCAGCACGAGCACGGACACCTACGACGGCGTGCACCCCAACGACAGCGGCAACCAGAAGATGGCGGACAAGTGGTACCCCGCCCTGTCGGCCCTGCTCGGCGGCGCGCAGCCGTCCCCCAGCCCGAGCCCGAGTCGCAGCCCCAGCCCGTCGCCCTCGCCGACCCGGTCGCCTTCTCCGTCGCCGTCCCCCTCGCCCTCGCCCTCGTCCGGGCCCTCGGGCTGCGGCGCGACCTACAAGATCACCAATCAGTGGGGCGGCGGCTTCCAGGGTGAGGTCACGGTCAAGAACACGGGCACCGCTCCCGTCAGCGCCTGGACCGTGACCTGGACCTTCGCCAACGGGCAGCAGGTGACCCAGGTGTGGGGCGGCAAGGCCACCCAGAGCGGGGCGAGCGTGACCGTGAAGAACGAGAGCTGGAACGGCTCCCTCGGCGCCGGCGCGAGCACCACCTTCGGCTTCATCGCCTCCTGGAACGCGTCCAATTCCGCCCCCACGCCCGCCTGCGCGGCCGCCTGACCTCGATCGGGCCGGGCCTCTAACGGCGCGGTCGGCCCGCCCGGCAGGCGCGCGTCCCCCGGTGTCCCCCGGTGCCCCCTATGCGGGCCCGGGGGACGCGCGCTTACGGCCGGATGCACGTCTTTCGAACTGTTCGTGACAGCCGCCGTCTCGCGGTCGGCGACCGTGTTCCCTGGTACGGGTGATCCCCTCTGACCGGTCATGGCCGGATATCGACGTGGTCGGCGCGGCCGTCCGCGACCCCGTCACCGTGTACGGCGGCACCGGCTCTGTGCGCGAACTCGCCCACGAGGGCAACCGGGTCCCCGACGTCGCCGCCCTCGACGCCCGCCGTCTCGTGGTCGCCTGGCGGGCCGGGGCGGCCGACCCGGTGGACCCCACGCCCACCGACCAGGGCGCGATCACGTACGCCCGGTCCGGGGACGGCGGGCGCACCTGGACCACCGGCACTCTCGCGGCGGACACCTCCACCCATCGCTACCACTACGCCGTGTTCCTGAAGGACGGCGACGCGCTGCTGGCGCTGCTCGGCCGGATCACGATCGCGGCCGACCGCGACGCCGCGGGGAACGTCGACGGCTTCCCGGTGACGATGGTCGCCAGGAGGAGCACCGACGGCGGCCGCACCTGGGCCGATCACCCCCTCTCCGTCGCCGTGCCGCCCAACTCCCGTGGGGTCGTCGTGGCCGGCAAACCTCTCAGGCATGAGGGCGTCTGGCTGGTGCCGTACTGGCAGGCGGCGGGCGGCACCACCAGGGCGGGCGTGCTGCGCTCGGCCGACCTGGTCACCTGGACGCCGGGCGCCCTGGCGGACAACCCGCCCGGCCTGTCCGTCGAGGAGCCGCAGGTCGTCGTGGCCCAGGACGACCCGCGCACGCTGCTCATGATCGCGCGCACCCTGCACGGCGGCACCGCGGCGGACAAGGACGCCCACTACCGCACCCACGCCGCGTACGCCGCGACTGCGACCAGCACCGACGGCGGGCTGACCTGGTCCGCCTTCGCCGTGGACCCCGAACTGCCGAACTACTACGTCAAGACGTTCTTCGCGAAGGACTCCCTCGGTCGCTATCTGACCGTCTACAACACCCTGGCCGGGCCGTTCACCGGCCCGCGTCCGCGAAGCCCGACCAGTATCGCGAGGTCCTCTACTACAAGGTCAGACGGCCGGGCACACCGTGGGGTCCGGGACGGCTCTTCGCCGACGGCAGGCGGCTCACCCGGGGCGCGGCCCGCGGCTGGGACGTCTACGCCTCGGCCGACGAGTACGAGCCGGGCCGGTTCTTCGTCGTCTGGGAGCACAACCAGATCGAGATCAAGCTCGCCCGCCTCGATCTGGCCGACGTCTTCACCGGGGTCGCTCCCGGCTGGGGCGGATGGACCATGAGCGGCGGCGCCGAAGTCATCGGACCTTTCGGCGAAGGCGGCCCGGGCCGGCGGCCTCCTCCCCCGATGACGCCCGCGCGCTGCGCCTGGCCGCCGGGCGGATCAGCCGCCCGTACGGACCGCGCGAGGGCTTCGTCCTGACCTTCCACGGCAGGGTGACCCGCTTCCCGAGCTCCGGCGACGGCCTGGCGATCGAGGTGAGCACGGGCACGCGCCTCCTCAGGGTGGCCGTACGGCCCGACGGCCCGCACGCCCTGACGGCGGCGGGATGGGTGGCCGTTCCTGGGGTGGGTGAACGGTGGCGGATGATCGTCGACGCGGCGGGCACCGCGGCCGCGCAGGCCGTCCCCCCGGCAGGCCCTGCCGGAGCGCGGTGGACGCTCCCGGCGACGGACGGCCCGCCGGGCGTGTCGGTCGGCGGTGACGGGGAGGCCGTGCTGGATCTGGTCGAGGTCACCGACCACGTGGCGGGCGGCTCCTGGACGGGATGGGCACTCGACCGGGGAGCGACTCTCATGAACGGCGGCCTGCGCCTGCGCAGCACCACGAGCGGGGTCGTCTCGGCCGTGCTGCCCCTCGATGTGACCAGGGCGTGCGACTTCACGGTGGAGTTCCGCGGCCGGGTGATCGACGACAGCGCCCTGGACCCGCGGACCGGACGAGGGGTCAGCCTCGGGACGAAGGTCGCCAACGGCGCCCGGCGGCTCATGCTGACGGTGCAGCGGGGCGGCGTGTGGACGATGACGAAGGGATCCGGCACCTGGGAGAGGATCCTCACGCTCCCCGAGGCCGGCCGACCCGCCACCTGGAAGGTGACCGTGGACAGCGCGGGAGTGGCCCGCCTGCACCGCGACGGCGCGGACACGGGCGCGACCTGGGTGGTGCCGGACAGCAGGGAGACGCCGCAGGTAGCGCACTGGGTGGCGGGCGCGGCGGGCGGCAACGCGGCCGAGGCCCACATCGACTGGACCCTGGTCACGGCCACCCTCGGCACCGCCTGATCGGCGCCAGCCGCCGCGCTGGGGCACCGGCGAGCATCCGATTTCCGGACGTCACCGCGCCGGCCGGAAGCTCCGGTCCGCGCGAAGTCCGCTCCGCTCCACCCGCGGAAATTCCTCGCAAGCTCGGAATTCCGCGGGCCCGGTCTGGTCCTCGCTCCCGCCCGCTCCGCTCCTTACGGTCCGGTCCGGCGTCTCCAGCGGGCGAAAGCGGGAACCGGAGGCCGGGACCGGCTCTGTCATCGGTAGCCGGTGACGTCGGCGGGGCGGCCGGCGTCCTGGACCTCCACGAGATATCGCCAGCAGTCGGGGCGGCTGCCGTCCACGTCGGTGAAGCCGTACACCTGGGCCAGCTGGCCGCTGGACAGCGACTGCCCGTTCCAGCGGCTCACCTCCGGGTCGGCGGCCAGGGCCGCCACCGCGCGCCCGACGAAGGCCGGGGTCTCGGAGATGGCGAAGTGCGGCACCTTGTCCAGCGCGTCGCGCCAGTTGGCCTCCGTCACGCCGAAGTGCTCCAGCATGATCTCCGATCGCAGCCAGCCCGGCGTGAGCGACACCGCGGTCGCGCCGTGCGGCGCCAGCTCCTTGGCCTGGGCGAACGCCATGCGGTTCACGGACGTCTTCGCGAGGTCGTAGAAGAACGAGACGCGGTAGTTGGCGGCGTTGTACTCCGCCGTGCCGTCGGTGACCTCGACCACCAGACCACCCGGCCTGCGGATCAGCAGCGGCAGCGCGTAGTGGCTGGTGATGATGTGCGTGTCGATCGCCAGCCGCAGGATGCGCAGGCCGTCGTCGAGCGAGTGCTCCCAGAGCGAATCGGTCCAGCTGAACAGCAGCTCGCCGCCCCAGATGTCGTTGACCAGCACGTCGAGCGCGCCCTGCTCGGCGTCGATCCGCTCCACGAGGGCCCGCACCTGCGCGCGGTCGAGGTGGTCCACCGGCACGGCGATCCCCCGCCCGCCGGCGGCCGTGACCAGCTCGGCCGTCTCCTCGATCGTCTCCGGCCGGTTCATCTCCGAGCGCCGCTCGCGGGTGCTGCGGCCGGTCACGTAGACCGTCGCCCCCGCCGCACCCAGCTCGACCGCGATGCCGCGTCCCGCGCCCCGGGTCGCCCCGGCGACCAGTGCGACCTTCCCCTCCAGGCTGCTCGTCATGAGACGGCATGCTGGCACACGCCACCGACAAAAAACGGAACCCGCGGGTTGGCCGCGATCTCTGGGGGCAGCGCGTGCTTTCAGCTAGGGTGCTGATCGCGATCCCGGAGGAGGACGGCATGAGCGAATATGCGGCGACTTTTCAACTTATCGACACCGACGGGGACGGGCGGATCTCGGCCGAGGAGCTCGTACGCCTGATGGAGGTGCTCGGCCGGCCGCTCACGCTGCAGGGAGCGCAGGGCGCGATCGACAGGGTCGACGCCGACCGCGACGGCCTGATCGACCTGGAGGAGTTCGGCGCCTGGCTGAGCAGCGCCGAGCAGCGTTGAGCGGGCGCTGAGCGGCACTGACCGAGGCGAGCGGGGCGAGCGGGACGTTGAGCGAGCGCTGAAAGGCGACGACGAGTTCTGGGGCGCGGTGCCGGCGGGCGTCGCGAGGCTGCTGCGTCCCCGCATGGGCGACGTCGCGGACCGCATGATCGCGGAGATCCAGCGGCGGGTGCCCGAATACGCCCGCCCGGCGGACGAGGTCTACATCAAGGTCCTTCGGCTGTCGGTCAACCAGGCGCTGCGGGGGTTCCTGGAACGCATCGAGAACCCGCGGGCGCCGTGGGACCCCGAGGTCTTCCGGACGATCGGCAGGGGCGAGGCCGCCGAGGGGCGCGACCTCGAGCCCTTCCAGACCGCGATGCGGCTGGGCGCGCGAGTGGCGTGGCGACGGCTCACCGAGCAGTCCGAGCAGCTCGGCCTCGACCCGCGGACGCTGTACGACCTGGGCGAGGCCATCTTCGTCTACCTCGACCAGCTCGCCGCCGCGGCGGCGGAGGGCTTCGCCGAGGCCCGGGCGCACGCGGCCGGCGAGATGGAGCGCCGCCGCCGGCGGCTGCTCGACCTGCTGCTCACCCGTCCCGCGGCCTCGCCGGAGGCCGTCGCCGACCTGGCCAGAGCGGCCGGCTGGCGGCTGCCCCGCACTGTCGCCGGGGTGGCCCTGGAGGAACGCGACGGCGGTTCTCCCCTCCCGGTGCTGCCGCCGGACGTGCTGACCGGGCTCGACCGCAACGTCCCGTGTCTCGTGGTGCCCGACCCCGGCGGCCCCGGGCGGGTGCAGGCGCTGGAGAGCGCCCTGCGCGGCTGGCGGGCCGCGATCGGCCCTGCCGTGCCGCTCGCCGCCGCCGCGAACTCGCTCGGCTGGGCCAGGGAGGCCCTCGACCTCGGCACCCGCGGCGTCCTGCCCCGGCGGGGGGCTGCTGCGCTGCGCCAACCACATGGCCACGCTGGTCGTCTTCAAGGACGAGGACCTGGTGGCCGCCCTGGCGGAGGTGCGCCTCGCGCCCCTCGCCCACCTGCGCCGGAGCCAGCAGGACCGCCTGGCCGAGACCCTGCTCGCCTGGCTGCGGCACGGCCGGGGCGTCGCCGAGGTCGCCGCGGCGCTCCACGTCCACCCGCAGACCGTGCGTTATCGCCTGCGCCAGATCGAGCAGCTGTACGGCGACGCGCTCGCCGACCCCGACGTCCGGTTCGAGCTGGAGATCGTCCTGCGCGCCCGCCAGGCCCGTCAGGACCCGCCCGGTTAGGCCGGGTCCGCTCTCTCTACGAGACGGTGCCGCCGCTGGTCCGCAGGCCCCGCGCCGTCGACCGCTCGTGCAGGCCGAACCGCGCCTCCGGCTCCCGCTCGCCGTCGAGGATCTCCGCCACGTATCCGGCCAGGGCCGGGGCGTGCTTGAAGCCGTGCCCGGACTCCCCGCCGAGCAGCCAGACGCCGTCCTCGACCTCGGCGATGATCCACTCGGCGTCCCTGGTCAGCGCGTACTGGCAGACCTGGCTGAACACCACCGGCGCGCCCACCAGTGACGGGAACCGCCTGGCAAGGTAGGCGCGCGCCTGCTCCTCGGTGTGCCGCAGCACCCGCCTGCCGCCGCTCTCCGGGTCGTACGGCTCGCCCTCGGCATCGCCGGTGATCTTCATCCCCATGCCGTCCAGGTCGCCGTGCCCGTACGCCGACAGGTCGTAGTCGCAGAACGCGGGCAGCGGCGGCGTGGTCCAGTCCCTGGGCACCCCGAAGTGGAAGGTGTCCTGCCGCGTCACCTGGACGTGTCCCGCCTCGTGCGGGAACAGCCGCGGCAGCCACGCGCCGCACGCCCAGACCACGCGGTCCGCCGTCAGCACCTCGCCGTCCGCCACGACACCGGCCCCTCGCCCGTACGGCACGGCCCGGGCGCGGACCTGCCGCACGCCGGCCGCGACGGCGAGGCGCGCGGTCACCTGCGTCGCCCGCCGGGCCCGCAGCACTCCGGCGTTCGGCTCCCACAGCACGAAGGCGAGGTCGTCGCCCCGCAGGCCGGGGAACCGCCGCGCCGCCTCGGCCGGATCGAGCAGCTCACAGGGGATGTCCAGCCGCTCGAGCACCCGGGCGCTGCGCGTCTCCCAGCCGTCCGGGTCGCGGGCGAACCACATCAGCCCCGACTCGACGTACAGGTCCTCGCCGGTCCGCTGCTCCAGCCGGCGCCAGGCGTCGCGGGCCTGCCGGGCCAGCCGGGGATACCAGTCGTCGGAGCCGTGCGCGCAGCGCAGCAGGCGGGTCTCCCCGGCGCTGGCCTGACGCACGTGACCGGCGCGTACTGCTCGACGAGCGTCACCCGCCAGCCCTCGTCGGCCAGCCGCAGCGCCAGCGACGCCCCCCCAGATCCCCGCCCCCACCACGATCGCCGACTTCATCCACCGCTCCTTGATCGCGGACCGAAACCTACGTCCGACGTAGGCTACGTCGGATGCAGGTTTCGCCGATCGCCGCACCGGTGCGGCGATAATCAAAGGCATGATGGCGGCCGAATCGGCGCAGACGCTCGAACGGGGCTTACGGCTGTTGCGGCTGCTCGCCGACGCGAACCGGGGCCGCACGCCGACCGAGCTCGCCCAGGAGCTGGGCCTGAGCCGGCCGATCGTCTACCGGCTCCTGACGACCCTGCAGGCCGAGGGCTTCGCCCGGCGGGACGCGCAGGGCCGCGTGCACCTGGGCTTCGGGGTGCTCGTGCTGGCCCAGGCCGTGCATCCCCTGCTGCGGGCGGCGGCGCTGCCGGCGCTGCGCGCGCTGGCGGAGCAGGCCGGGGCGACCGCGCACCTGACGGTGGCCGAGGGCGACGAGGGCCTGGCTGTCGCGGTGGTCGAGCCCTCGTGGACCGACTTCCACGTCGCCTACCGGGAGGGCTCGCGCCATCCGCTGACGCGCGGCGCGGCCGGGCTGGCGCTGCTCGCGCTGCGCGAGGGCCGCACGGAGCCGCCGCTGCACACGAGCAGCGGACACCTCCAGGAGGGCGCGCAGGGCATCGCCGCGCCGATCCCGGGCCTGCCGTGGCTGGAGGCGTCCGTCGGCGTGGTCAGCTTCGCCGACCTCGACGCGGACAAGGTGGGCCCGCTGGTCCTGGAGGCCGCCGGCCGCCTCACGTCCGCGCTGTCCGAGCCCCCGCGCTGACGATCACCACTTCAGCAGTGACCGGCAGCTTGACATTCCCGGCGGCATGGCGAATCGTCGTACATATATAGGACACTGGCGTCCGATTAACGGACAACGTTGCCGGACAAGCACAGGGCCGGACAAGCAGAGGAGGCGTCATGCCGTACTACCGCGTGGTCGGGGAGGTGCCGCGCAAGCGCCACGTGCAGTTCCGCGCACCCGACGGCGGGCTGTACAAGGAGGAGCTCATGGGAGAGGAGGGCTTCTCCTCCGACTCCTCGTTGCTCTACCACCGCCACGCGCCGACCGCCATCGTCAAGGCCGAGGCCGTGGACGCCGGAGCGCCCGGCCTCACGCCCAACCTGCCGCTGTCCCCGCGCCATTTCCGTACCCGGGACCTGACGCCCGACGGCGACCTGGTCTCCGGGCGGATGCTGCTCGCGGGCAACTCCGACGTCCGCATCTCGTACGCCGCGACGCAGGCGCCCAGCGAGCTGTACCGCGACTCGATGGGCGACGAGTGCGTCTACATCGCGAGCGGCAGGGCCCGGTTCGAGTCGGCGTACGGCGCGCTGGACGTGGCCGAGGGCGACTACGTGGTGATCCCCACAGGGACGATCCACCGGTGGGTGCCCGAGGGACCGGTGACCGCGCTGGTGATCGAGGCGGCCGGGCACATCAGGCCGCCGAAGCGCTACCTGTCCCAGTTCGGCCAGTTCCTTGAGCACGCGCCGTACTGCGAGCGCGACCTGCGCGCGCCGGCCGAGCCGCTGCTCGTGGACGGGGAGGAGGTCCCGGTCCTGGTCAGGACGCGGGGCGGGCTGACCCGGCTGACCTACGCCCACCATCCCTTCGACGTGGTGGGCTGGGACGGCTGCCTCTACCCGTACGCGTTCAACATCCAGGACTTCGAGCCGATCGTGAAGCGCACCCACGCGCCGCCGCCGGTCCACCAGACGTTCGAGGGCCCGGGCTTCGTCGTCTGCTCGTTCTGTCCCCGGCCGCTGGACTTCCACCCGGAGGCCGTGCCGATCCCGTACAACCACCACAACGTGGACTCCGACGAGTTCATGTTCTACGTGGGCGGCGACTACACGGCGAGGAGGGGGTCCGGCATCGACGTCGGCTCGATCTCGCTGCACCCGGCCGGCTTCACGCACGGCCCGCAGCCGGGCGCGGTGGAGGCCGCCGTCGAGGCCGTACGCCAGGGGCACACCGAGACGACCGAGATGGCCGTCATGATCGACACCTTCCGCCCGCTCGACCTCGGCCAGGCCGCCCTCGCGTGCGAGGACACCGACTACGCGTGGACGTGGGCGAGATGAGCTTCGGGCTCGACAATCTGCCGTACGGCGTGTTCTCCCGGCCCGGGGAGCCCCGCAGGGTCGGCGTCCGGGTCGCGGACCAGGTCCTCGACCTGGCGGCCGCCCTCGGCGGGGACGTCTACGCGGCGCCCAGCCTCAACCCGCTGCTGGCCCTGGGCCGTGCGGCCTGGCAGGAGACGCGGGCGCGGGTACGCGAGGCGGCGGCCACGGGCGACCACCTGATCCCGCTGGCGGAGGTGACCCTGCACCTGCCGGTCGAGGTGGCCGACTACGTCGACTTCTACGCCTCGCTCGAGCACGCGTCGAACCTCGGGCGGATGTTCCGGCCGGACGACGAGCCGCTGAAGCAGAACTGGCGGCACCTGCCCGTCGGCTACCACGGGCGGGCGGGCACCGTCGTCGTCTCGGGGACGCCGATCAGGCGGCCGTGCGGGCAGCGGCCGTCGTTCGGCCCGTCGCAGAAGCTCGACATCGAGGCGGAGGTCGGCTTCGTCGTCGGGGTGCCGACGCGGCTGGGCGAGCGCGCGGGCGCGTTCGAGGACCACGTCTTCGGGGTGGCGCTCGTCAACGACTGGAGCGCCCGCGACATCCAGGCGTGGGAGTACGTCCCGCTCGGTCCTTTCCTGGGCAAGTCGTTCGCCACCTCGATGTCCGCGTGGGTCACGCCGCTCGACGCTCTGGAGGAGGCCAGGGTCGAGGGCCGGTCGCAGGACCCCGAGCCCCTTCCCTATCTCGTCAGGCAGGCGCCCTGGGGGCTCGACCTCACCCTGCGCGTCGACCTGAACGGCGAGACGGTCTCGACGCCGTCGTTCCGCGACATGTACTGGACGCCCGACCAGATGCTCGCCCACATGACCGTGAACGGCGCCCGTCTGCGCACCGGCGACCTGTTCGCGAGCGGGACGGTCTCGTCGATCGGCCAGCCGGGCTCGCTCATCGAGCTGACCTGGAACGGCGCGGACCCGGTCAAACTGCCCGGTGAGACCCGCACCTTCCTGGAGGACGGCGACACCGTCACGATCAGCGCGTGGACCTCGCACGGGATCAGCCTCGGCGAGGTCTCGGGGAAGGTCCTTCCGGCCACTTAGCGTATTTCTGTCGTCACCCCTCGCTATCTTGGGTGCCCGTGAAGCCACGCACCCTGCCTCCCGCCGCCCGTGCCCTGTTCGCGGTGCTGCTCGTGGCCTGTCCCGCGCTCATCGCGGGCTGCGCCGTACGCGTGCCGCCCGTGCCGCGCATCACGATGACCCCCGCCTCCGGCGCGGCGTCCGTCGCGCGAGCGGGGTTGGTCGTCAGGGCGGAGGGCGGCAGGCTGACCAGCGTGCTGGCGTTCGCGGGGCGCGACCCGGTGCCCGGCGCCTTCGACCCGGCCCGCACCGTGTGGCGGTCGTCGTGGACGCTGCGCCCCGGCACGCAGTATGTCGTCAACGCCGTCGCCACCGGCGCCCAGGGCGTCACCGCCCAGGTCGCGGGCCGGTTCCGCACGCTCACCCCGCGCCGTGAGGTCGCCGTCGCCTCGGTCGTCCCCTACGACGGGGAGACGGTCGGGATCGGCATGCCGATCATCGTGACGTTCACCAGGCCGGTCGAGGACCGCGCGGCGGTCGAGCGGGCGCTGGAGGTCCGGGGCCCGGCCGAGGGCGCCTGGCACTGGGCGAGCTCCACCCAGGTCGTCTACCGGCCGCGGAAGTGGTGGCCAGTCGGCGGCGACGTGCGTTTCATCGCTCATCTCGCCGGCGTCCGCGCCGCCCCCGGCACGTACGGCGCGGCCGACCGGAGCGTGGCCTTCACCGTGGGGCGGGCCATGATCAGCACGGTCGACACCCGTGCCCACCAGATGGTGGTGCGGCAGGACGGCAGGGTGGCCCAGCGCATGCCGATCAGCGCCGGCATGGCGACCACCAGGGAGTACACGACCACGAGCGGGATCCACCTGACGATGGACAAGGGCAACCCCGTCCGCATGGTCTCGCCGGGCCGCCGCAAGGGCGACCCCGGCTACTACGACAAGTTGATCGACTACGCCGTGCGGATCTCCAACAGCGGCGAGTACGTCCACGCGCTGGACAACCTGTGGGCGCAGGGCCGGGCCAACGTCAGCCACGGCTGCGTGAACGTCCGCCCCGACCAGGCGCGGTGGTTCTACGAGCACGCGCTGCGCGGCGATCCCGTCGTCGTCACCGGCACCACGCGCGCACTGGAGTGGAACAACGGCTGGGGCTACTGGCAGCTCTCCTGGCCCCGGTGGCTGGCCGGCAGCGCCCTCCCGCACGCCGTCGCCGGGACCCCTTCCGCCGCTTCTTGACAGAGGTGGCCGCATCCAAGTCAGCGTCCTGCATTACGGTCGAGTCATGGCAGTAGCAATCGATCTGACCCTTTACTGCGAGAACGCCCGGCTCCTCGCCGAGTTCTGGAAGACGGCGCTCGGCTACGTCGACGAGATCCCGGCGGCCCGATACGCGACCAGTGAGGAGTCGTTCGCGCGGTCCGACCTGCCGTCCGGCGGCGCCGAGGACGACGGGGCCTGCCTCTGCGACCCCGAGGGGGTCGGCCCTCGGCTCTCCATCCTCCGGGTCCCCGAGCGGAAGACGGCGGAGAACCGGCTCCACATCGACGTCCGCGTGCCGGGAGACGGCACGGCCGCCGACCGGTGGGAGCGGATCAGGGCGGAGGCCGCCCGGCTGGTGCGCGCCGGCGGCACGATCCTCGAGGCGTTCGACGACCACATCCTGATGGCCGACCCGGAGGGCAACGAGTTCCGCGTCGCCCCGTCCCCGGCGTGAAACCCGCCTGAGCCACGGCGCTCTGGGAGACCGCGGCCGTACGCGTTAGGTTTGAGGAGGAGGAACCCGGCCAGAGCGGTGTTCGTTCATTGCTATGGAGGCGGCAATGGACCCCTGGATCGTATGGCTCATCCTGGCGGCGGTGCTGGGTGCCGCGGAGATCTTCACGCTGACCGCGGCGTTGGGGCTGCTGTCCGTCGCGGCCCTGCTCACGACCGTCGTCGCGGCCGTCGGACTGCCGCCCGCGATCCAGTTGGCCGTGTTCGTCGTCGCCTCCGCCGCCGGCCTCGCCGGGGTGCGCCCGATCGCGCTCCGGCACATCAAGCAGCCGCCGCCGAAGCGCTTCGGAGTGTCCGCGCTCGTCGGCAAGTCCGCGTACGTGACCAAGGAGGTCACCGGCAGGGACGGCCGGGTCCGGATCGGTGGCGAGGAGTGGTCGGCACGTGCCTACGACGAGACGCTCGTGATCCCGCCGGGGGCCACGGTCGACGTCATGGAGATCGAGGGCGCCACCGCCCTCGTCTATCCCCGGGAGTGAGCAATGGACGCAGCAGTGGTCGCCGGAATCGTCATCGCGTTCGTCGCGATCCTGACGGTGCTGCGGGCGGTCCGGATCGTGCCCCAGGCCAGAGCCGGCAACGTCGAGCGCCTGGGCAGGTACTACCGCACACTCGGCCCCGGCCTGAACTTCGTCATCCCCTTCATCGACCGGGTCCGGCCGCTGCTGGACCTGCGTGAGCAGGTGGTGTCGTTCAAGCCGCAGCCGGTCATCACCGAGGACAACCTCGTCGTGGACATCGACACGGTGCTGTATTTCCAGGTCACCGATCCCCGGGCGGCGGAGTACGAGATCGCCAACTTCATCCAGGGCGTCGAGCAGCTCACCGTGACGACGCTGCGCAACGTGGTCGGCGGCATGGACCTGGAGAAGACGCTCACCTCTCGTGACATGATCAACAGCCAGCTGCGCGGCGTGCTGGACGAGGCCACCGGCAAGTGGGGCATCCGGGTCAACCGAGTCGAGATCAAGGCGATCGACCCGCCGAAGACCATCAAGGACGCGATGGAGAAGCAGATGCGCGCCGAGCGGGACAAGCGCGCGGCGATCCTCACGGCCGAGGGCCAGCGGCAGTCGCAGATCCTCACGGCCGAGGGTGAGAAGCAGAGCGCGATCCTGCGCGCCGAGGGCGAGCGGACCTCCCAGATCCTCAAGGCCCAGGGCCAGTCGCAGGCGATCGACGAGGTGTTCCAGGCCGTGCACCGCAACGACCCCGACCCCAAGCTGCTCGCCTACCAGTACCTCCAGGTGCTGCCCCAGCTCGCCCAGGGCCAGGGCAACACGATGTGGGTGATCCCGAGCGAGGTCACCTCGGCGCTCAACACGCTGTCGAGGGCGTTCACCGAGTCGCTGCCCGCCAGCCGGGTCACCGGGGCGGACGGCAGGCACGAGCGGAGCGCGGCGGGCAGCGAGGCGGTCGCCGAGGCCGAGCGCGCCGCCGCCGAGGCCAAGGCGGCGGCCGAGGACAGCGAGCTGGGGCCGCGCCAGATCGAGGCCCGTCGTCCCGCCCTCGGCGCGGACGGCGTCTCCAACCCCGACCCGGCCCACGCCGTACGCCCGGACGAGCGCCCGTAGCGCACTCAGACCATGGCCGGGTAAGCGGCGCGCACCTCGGGACCACCGGGGACGCGCGGAGCGGGGTCCGCGGAGAGCAGGACCACAGCAGCTCGTTCCCTGTCAGGCGCCTGCCGCCGGTCCGTACGCCCGCAGGAAGGTGTCGACGGCGGCATCGGCCACTCCGCGGGCCTCCTCGGGGGAGGCGGTGCGGGTGCCGAGCGCCGTCCGCACCTCCATCGGGCCGGTGAGCAGCGCCAGGAACTGCTCGGCCGCGAGCGCCGGATCGCAGGGACGTAGGCGTCCGGACAGGGAGAGCCGGGCCAGCCGATCCGCCAGGGCCTCGGCGAGCCGGCGCCCCGTCCGCCCCTGCACGATCTCGACGATGTCGGGGGTTCGGGCGATCTGGCCGTAGGTCAGCCGTCGCAGCGCGTGCGAGCGCTCACCGCAGCACACCTGGAGCAGGCTGTACGCCACGTCCTCGAAGACGGCCCGCAGATCGTCACCGGGATCCCGCAGCCTGTCCACCACGGCCAGGTTCTCCGCCGACACGGCGTCGGCCGCGACCTCCATCGCCTGCCGGAACAGGCTCTCCTTGTCGCCGAAGTGGTTGTAGACGGTCAGCTTGGCGACCCCCGCCGCTTCGGCGATCTCCTGCACGGACGCCTGCGCATAGCCCTGCTCGGCGAAGACGGCGAAAGCGGCCTCCAGGATCGCCCGCCGCTTGTCGATGCGTCCCCGGGAGTCGGGGCGTCCCGCCGTCGTCAGCTCCGCCATCACGACCCGCACTGTACCAGCGGGACCACTTAAGTGAACCTGCTTGTTCAAAACCTTTCAGATCAATAGAGTAAACCGGCAAGTTCAATCTGGAAGGGAAACTCGTGATCGTCAACATCCTGCGGTTCAGCTTCAGAGACGGGACCACCGACGAGGAGAAGGAGGAGGTGCTGGCGGCGATGAGGCGCACGGCGTCCGTCGAGTCGGTGGCGTTCTCCAGCGTCGGCCAGGACCTGGGGGATCCCTCCGACGGCTACACCCACGCCTACCTCGCCGCCGTCGAGGACCTCGCGGCGCTGGAGCGGTACATGTACGACCCGGTGCATCTGGAAGGCGACCCGCACATCCTGCCCCGCCTCGACCGGCTCTCGGCGGTGCGCCTGTCGGACGACCCGGATCCCGGCCTGCACGAGAAGATCACCGCCATGCACCTGAAGAAGGTGGCGACCTATCCCGAGTGGGGCCGGCTCCTCGACGCCATCCCCAACGGCCGGGTCTCCGGTTAGCGGCGGCCCCCGGCGCTCAGGACGCGGCAAGGGCCACGCGATCGGCGAAGCGGGTGTAACGCGACAGCTCGTCGCGTGCCGGGGTGATGATCAGCTCCCCGGCGACCTGTTCGATGCCGGCGCGCAACTCCTTGGCGGCTCTGCGCGCCCTGCGCCGCCCCCCGGCCCAGGCGAACACCCGGCACAGCGCGGCGATCAGCACGCCCGCCAGCGCGCCGCCCAGCAGGAGCACGGTCGGCCACGGCGCCCGGCCGACCGTGGGGGTGGGAAGGCCCGGGCAGCATGAGGTAGTCCAGCGCGAAGCGCACGAGCAGCCAGATCGCGCCCGCGGCCATCGCGGCGACCGTCAGCCACTGCGCGGTCCCCGCCACCCGCCACCACCGAGGGGCGCTGGAGACGCCGCCCGAGGTGGCCGCGGCGATCGTGCGGTCGAGGGCGTCCGTCAGCTCCTCCGACCGCGAGCGCGCCGCGTGCCGTACGGCTGTCGCCCACGGCTCGGGCACCGTGGCCGAGGCCGCGGCCCCGACGTCGCGCAGGGCGGTGTCCACGGCCGAGACCTCCACGGCGGTGGCCGCGGGCAGCGAGGAACGGGCGCCCTTGGCCAGGTGGAGACGGCGCAGCGGATCGGGCCGCAGCCTGCGCAGCCAGCGCGTCACCGGCCAGCCCGTCGCGGCGATCGAGCGGTGCCGATGCGACTTCGCGACCGCCTCGATCACGACGGGCACTCCGGCCGCCTGTGCGAGCGCCCGCGTCAGAGCTCTGCTCACGGCGACCTCCGGCACCGCGACCTGTCCCGGCGCGGGCGGGGCGCCCGCCCAGAGCGCGGCGGCGGCCGAGGCCACGTCGGCGGCGAGCCGCGACGACCAGGCGCGGCGGCGGGAGACCTGACGGTCGAGCAGCGTCCGCAGTTCGGGGACGCCCTCGCCGGTGCGGGCGGAGACGCCGAGCACCGGCACCCCCTCGAGCCCGTCGGCCGCCAGCAGGCCGCGCAGGTCGTCGAGACAACGCTTGACCGACCGCTCCGGCAGCCGGTCCACCTGGTTGAGCACGACGACCATGACGTCCCGGTGCCGGGCGAGCGGGCGCAGGTAGCGCTCGTGCACGGCCGCGTCGGCGTACTTCTGCGGGTCGAGCACCCAGACCAGCAGATCGACCGCGGCGACCAGGCGGTCGACCTCCCTGCGGTGGGACAGCTCGATGGAGTCGTGGTCGGGCAGGTCCAGCAGGATCAGCCCCGACGCGTCGCCCTCGACCGTGTGACGCAACGGGACGTCGAGCCAGTCGAGCAGCGGTCCCGAGCCGTCCGGGCCCCACAGGGCCGCCTGCGCCTTGGCGGTCGTCGGCCGGGTCACTCCCACCGTCGCCAGTTCGGTCCCGGACAGGGCGTTGAACAGCGACGACTTGCCGCTGCCCGTCGCCCCGGCGAGGGCGACCGCGGTGTGCTCCACCGACAGGCCGCGCCGTGCGCCCGCCCGGGCGACCACGGCGCGGGCGTGGTCCACGGCCTCCTGGCCGAGTTTGCCCTCCGCCAGGTCGGCGGCCTCGGCGAGCGCCTCCAGGCGGTCGTCCAGCGACACCTCCGCCTTCCTGCGCGGGAGCTTCACAGGACGCCCCTCTCCTGTACGGCCTTTGCGGCCTCCCTCAGCCGGGCCGCCGTCTCCGGAGCCGGGCCCAGCCCCTCCACGAGGGAGGTGAAGCGGGAGCACTCCTCGTCGAGCAGCGCGCGGACGCGCCGTCGCAGGTCCTCGCGCGCCTCCTGGGTCAGCGTGCGTACGGCCTGGTCGCCGAAGACGGCTTCGAGCAGCTTCTGGCTGAGCACGCCGGTGCCTCCGGCGATGCCCAGCTCGATGCCGGTGATCCCGCCGGTCGTGGAGAACACCGCCAGCATGATCAGTACGCCGAGGCTGTTCACGCCGAACGACGCCGCCCGGGCGAGCGTGCGCCGGTCGGCGCCCTCGGAGCGGACGAGATCGAGCACGTGCCCCTGCCAGTCGCGTACAGCCGCGCCGGCCCGGCCGGGCAGATCGGCGGACGCGCGGCCGAGCCGCCCGGAGACGGCGACGCCGGACTTCTCCAGCAGGTCGCGCCCGGCGGGAAGGGCCAGCCACGCCTCGACGGCCCGCTCCGCGGCGCCGTCGGCGGTGGCGCGGATCAGCGACTCCACCCCGCTCTCCAGCGCGACCCGCAGCTCCCTGTCGGGCGCGGGGCGGCCCCGGAAGGCGGCGACGAGGCGATCACGCAGCCAGCCGACACGGGACTCCAGGGCCCGCATGAGGTCGCCGGTGCCCACGAAGTCCTGCCAGCGGGCCAGCACCTCCCCGCGCAGCAGCCTGCCGTCGCGCATCCCCTCGTCGAACGCCGACATCGCCACGTCGTACGCCCTGGCCGCGATGTCGCGCAGCTCGGCGATCCCCGCCCGCTGGCGCTCCACCCGGTCGGCCAGGTCGGGCACCCGGGTGCCGAGGCTGTCCAGGGCGCCGGTCAGGGTCCGCCGTACGACCTCGGCCCGCGCCTTGGCGTCCACGGACAGGTCGGCGAGCCAGGTCGCGATCGGCTGCACGACGTGGGCGGGCAGCCGGGCCCGCTCCGACGGCAGCTCCAGCTCCGGAACGGCGAACAGCGGCGTGCCGCCCAGGCCGTTCTCCCGCAGGAGCCGGGTCAGGTCGGCGGCTACGGGGTCACGTGCCTCGGCCGGAACCCGCTGGAGGATCACCGCGAGCGCCGTGCTCCGCTCCCGGGCCAGGCGCAGGAAGCTCCACGGCACCTCGTCGGCGTACCGCGCGGCGGTCGTGACGAACAGCCACAGGTCGGCCGCGGCGAGGAGCTGCGCGGCCAGCTCGCGGTTGGCCGTGACGATCGAGTCGATGTCGGGGGCGTCGAGCAGCGCCAGCCCGGGGGGCAGGGCCTCCACGGGGGCGATCCGCAGGGTGCCGGGCTCGCCGCGTCCCCCGCAGGCCGACCCGCCCGTCACCCTCGCCAGCCCGGGCAGGATCGCGGTGGAGGTGAACCAGACGGCGTCGGCGGGGTTGCACACCAGAGTCGGCGCGAGCGTGGTGGGCCGCAGCACCCCGGGCTCGGTCACGATCATGCCGGCCAGCGAGTTGACCAGGGTGGACTTGCCCGCCCCGGTGGAACCGCCGACCACGGCGAGCAGCGGCGCGTCGATGGCCGCCAGGCGGGGCAGCAGGTAGTCGTCGAGCTGCCCGCGCAGCTCCCCCAGGACGCGCCGGTCGCCCGCGGCGTCCCCGATCTCCAGGGGGAACAGGTCCTGATCGAGGTGACGCCGCAGGCTCTCCAGGGCGGCCCGCAGCCTGTCGTTCCCCGCCATACTTTCGACCTTCCCTGAGGAAGGCCACCGAATCAGCCGCTCCGGCCGGTCAGGCGGCGGGAGTGGGCGCGGGCAGCAGCACCTTGCACTTGTCGTACGCCTTGGCCACCTTGGGGTCCGTCGTGGACAGATCGCGCACGCGTCCGCCGGCGGGCAGCTCGGCGCCGTTGTCCTTCATGCAGGTGCGGAACGCCTGCATGGCCTGCGGATCGACGCCGCGCCCGCCGCCGAACCCGCCCCGGCCGCCTTGCGGCATCAGGGAGCGGCACGCCTCGAACGCCTTGCTCATGGCGGGGTCCATCGAGCGGAATCCGCCGAAGCCCCCGCTCGGTCTGGCGGTCGGTCTGCCCGAGGGTCTGGCGCTGGGCCGCCCGCTGGGCGGCGTGACGCCGTTCTTGCGCAGGCACTCGGTGAACGCGGCCCGGGGGTCGGCGCTCGAACCACCGCCGGCGGCGGCCTGCGTGGTGGTCGGGGCGGCGGTGTCGTCACCGCCGCCGCAGCCGGTCACCGTGACCGCCAGGGCCGCCGCGGCGACCGCGATGGACAGGTATCGCAAAGGGATCACCCTCGCCTTTCGTTGGACTCACCGAGGAGGGCACGCGGGGAGGCGGACGCGGAACACCGCGCCGCGGCCGGGCTCGCTGTCGGCCGTGATGGTGCCGCCGTGGGCCTGGACGAGAGCGGCGGCGATGGACAGCCCGAGCCCCGTGCCGCCGGAGTCCGACCGGCTGCGCGAGGGATCGGCGCGGTAGAACCTCTCGAAGACGCGCTCCACGTCGCCGGGGGCCAGGCCGGGCCCGTCGTCGGCCACCTCGATCAGGGCCTGCGATCCGGGCACGATCCCCACGCCGACGCGGAAGGCGGTGCCCGCGGGGGTGTGCCGCAGGGCGTTGCTGACGAGGTTGCCGACGACCTGGCGCAGCCGCGCCTCGTCGCCGAGCACCCGCACCGGCTCGTCCGAGCCGTCCAGCCGCAGCAGGTCGATCTCCCGGTCGGGCGCGAGGGTCTGCGCGTCGAGCACCGCCCCCGCCGCGAGGCTGAGCACGTCGACCGGGCGGCGTTCGAGGGGGCGCTGCTGGTCGAGCCGGGCGAGCAGCAGCAGGTCGTCCACGAGCAGGCCCATCCGTACGGCCTGGTCCTCGATCCGGCGCAGCAGCAGGACGGGGTCCTGCGAACTCTGCTGCCGGTACAGCTCGGCGAAGCCGCGGATCGAGGTGAGCGGGGTGCGCAGCTCGTGGGAGGCGTCGGCCATGAACCGGCGCATCCGCTCCTGCGACGCCTCCCGCTCCCGGAACGCCGTCTCGATCTGCGTGAGCATGCCGTTGATGGACCGGCCGAGACGGCCCATCTCCGTACGCCGGTGCCGGAGCGGGACGCGCCGGGACAGGTCGCCCGCCGCGATCGCCTCCGCCGTCCGCTCGATCTCCCCCAGCGGGCGCAGGCTGCGCCGTACGAGCCAGTAGCAGGCGATCCCGAGCGCGACGAGCACGGCGAGGCCGACCCCCAGGACGATCACCGCCAGCCGCGAGACCGTGCCGTCGATGTCGGCCAGGCTGATGGCCGCGACGCGGAAGCGGGTGCCGTCCTCCTCGCGTACGGCGATCGCCCGCCACAGCGCCCCCGAGGGGCTCTCCACCGTGAACAGCCACTGCCTGCGGTCCTGCAGGGGCCTGGGCAGCGCGGGCGGCGGATCGGCGCTCGGCGGCTCCTGGACGGTGCGGACGACGGCGCCGTTGCGGTCGAGCAGGACGATGTAGAACGAGCCGAACTGCCGCGGCGGCCGGAACACGTTGCCCGTGACCGCGGACGGAGGAGGCGGTTCCGCCGGGCGCGGCCGACGGCCATGAGCTGCGCGTCGACCCGGTCCACCAGGTAGCCCCGCAGGAGCTGTACGGCGAAGCCGCCGGTCAGCGCGATCGCGAGCGCCACGAGCAGCAGCGTCCCCGCCACGAGCCGCAGCCAGAGCGGGGTCCTCGCGACCCGCCGCCGCAGCTCGCGGACGCTCAGCAGGCGCAGCACCGCGCCCGCACGCGGCGGCCGCGGCCACCGGCGGGTGCCGGCCGGCCCACCGGCCTTCGCACCGGCGTCGCGGGCCGGCCCGCCGACGTGGAGCAGGTCACTGACGCGGCGCACGGAGGACATAGCCCACGCCGCGGAGCGTGTGGATCAGCTTGGGCTCGGCGGTGTCGATCTTGCGCCGCAGATAGGACACGTACGACTCGACCACGTTGTGGTCGCCGCCGAAGTCGTAGTGCCAGACGTGGTCGAGGATCTGCGCCTTCGACACCACCCGGCCCTGGTTGACCATGAAGTAGTGCAGCAGCTTGAACTCGGTGGGCGACAGCCGTACGGGGACGCCGTCCCGCCAGACCTGGCGGGAGTCCTCGTCGAGCTCGAGGTCGGCGACCCGCAGCCGGGCGGGGACGGCGTCGCCGCCGCGCGTGCGGCGCAGCACGGCCCGGATGCGCGCGAGCACCTCCTCCAGGCTGAACGGCTTGGTGACGTAGTCGTCGCCGCAGCCGAGCCCGGTGATCTTGTCCTCGTTCGCGTCCCTGGCGGTGAGGAACAGCACGGGGACCCGCCGCCCGGAGGCGTGGAGCCGGTCGGAGACGGCGAAGCCGTCCAGATCCGGCAGCATGACGTCGAGCACGATCAGATCGGGACGCACCTTGCCGGCGATCTGGACCGCCTCCCGGCCGGTGGACGCGGTGATCACCTCGAACCCGGCGTACCGGAGGCTCGCCGACAGCAACTCCCTGATGTCGGGCTCGTCATCGACGACCAGCAGGCGGCCCTCCACGGTCACGATCCCGCCCTCCTCCCCATGGCCGAGCCCTCGGTGACGGACGTCGCCGCCACCTGACCCTGGGCGTCGGCGGTCCCCGCGACGGTGACGAAGCTGCCCGGCTTCAGGTCGGAGACCTTGCCCGTCCGGGTGACCTGGACCTTGGTGTCTCGCGAGGTCGTCACCGTGACCACGCCGCCGTTCACGGTCTGGACGTAGATCTTGTCGCCGTCGACCAGCTTGACCGTGCCGAAGGTCATGCCGCCGGGCCCTGCTCCTGCCCCTGCGCCCGCCCCTCTTCCGGCGCCGCCGCCCGCGCCCGCGAAGCCGCCGCCCGCGCCTCGTGCGTACCCGCCGCCGAGCCCACCGCCCACGGGGGCCTGGCCGTACGCGCCGGGACCGGCCGCGCGGGACGGGACCTGACCCGAAGTGGGGCCGCCCAGGAGCTTCTGCACCTGGATGCCGAGGAGCAGCCCGGCCACGAGCAGGACGCCTCCGGCCAGGGCGAGCGTCAGCTTCGACCCGCCCGCCCGAGCGGGACGCGCGGCCAGCACCTCTTGGAGGTCGTCGTCGAACGGCGAGGTCTCCAGAAGCTCCTCGGTGTCGTGCCTGCTCACATTCATCTCCCTTCCATGGGCCCGGCCATCATTCGAAGCGGAGGGCTTCGATCGGCCGCAGCCCGGCGGCGCGGTTGGCGGGGTAGCTGCCGAAGAACAGGCCGATCGCGACCGAGACGCCGAGCGCCAGCGCGATCGACGTGGGGACGATCACCGGCTGGACGCCCGCGATCGTGAACTGGGCGCCGATCACGGCGATCAGCACGCCCAGCAGGCCGCCGACGAGGCTGAGCATTGTCGCCTCGGCGAGGAACTGGCCGAGGATCGCGCCCTTGGGCGCGCCGATCGCCTTGCGGATGCCGATCTCCCTGGTCCGCTCGGTGACCGTGACGAGCATGATGTTGGTGATGCCGATGCCGCCGACGAGCAGGCTGATCGCGGCCACCGCGCCGAGCAGCACCGTGAACGTCCCGGTCGCCGCGCTGACCGTCTCCTGCAGGGTCGCCTGGTTGAGGATGCGGTAGTCGGCGCTCACCGAGCCGGTGATGCCGTGCCGCTGGTTGAGCACCTCGGTGACCTCGGTCTGCGCGGCGTCCACCGCCTCGGCGCTCTTGGCCTGGACGAGGATCTGCCCCAGCGGCCCGAATCCGGTCAGACTCTGCTGCACGGCGGGCAGCGGGGCGATGGCCACGTCGTCGGCGTCCTGGAACCCGGACGAGCCGGCCTCCTTGAGCACGCCCACGACGGTGAACGGCACGCCCGACACCGTGATCTGCTTGCCGAGGGGATCGACCGTGCCGAACAGGTTCTCGGCCACCGTCTGCCCGATCACCACGACCTTGCGCGCGGCGAGCACGTCGTCGTTGTAGAAGTAGGCGCCCTTGACCACCGGCTTGTTGGACGCCTCGAAGTAGCTCGGGTAGGTGCCCACGAGCTGGCTGATCGAGTGGCTCGCCCCTTCGTACGTCGCGGTCTGGGACTGGGCCGTCACGACCGGCGAGACGCTCTTGACGGAGGGGGCGTTCGCCGGGTCGGCCAGCGCCCGCGCGTCGTCGACGGTGAGGTCCTTGGCCTGGGTGCGCGGGCCGGTGTTCTGCCGCCCGGCCTGCGTGCCGCCTCCCCCGCCGCC
>NZ_MWJN01000095.1:0-34747 GCF_002027145.1 Microbispora sp. GKU 823
GTCGTCGGGCGGGTCGGCGGGGGGAGCCTCCGGAGGCGGGGTCTTCTTCTTGGGAGGCCGGCCGCGCCGGGGGATGCGGCCGGCGTCCCCCGGGAGCCGTCCCGCCTCCGACAGGGCCCGGCGCAGCAGGAACTCGATCTGGGCGTTGGTGCTGCGCAGTTCGTCGCCGGCCCAGCGGGCCAGCGCGTCGTGCACCGCCGGGTCCAGCCGCAACAGGATGCTCTTTCTTTCTGTCGCCACGGTCTAGTGGTACAGGGAGCCGGTGTTCACCACGGGCTGCACGTCGCGGTCGCCGCACAGGACGACGAGCAGGTTGCTGACCATGGTGGCTTTGCGCTCCTCATCGAGTTCGATCACGTTGTTCTCGTCGAGGCGGGACAGGGCGGCCTCGACCATGCCGACGGCGCCGTCCACGATCCGCTGACGGGCCGCGACGACCGCTCCGGCCTGCTGGCGGCGCAGCATCGCCTGCGCGATCTCGGGAGCGTACGCGAGGCGGGTGATGCGCGATTCGATGACCTTCACTCCCGCCGACGCCACCCGGGCCTGGATCTCGGCCGACAGGCGGCCGGTGATCTCGTCCGCGTTCTGCCGCAGGGACAGCATGTCGTCGTGCCCGTCGTACGGGTAGCTGCCGGCGATGTGACGGACCGCGGTCTCGGTTTGGAAGGCCACGAACTCCACGAAGTCGTCGACCTCGAAGACGGCCTTCGCCGTGTCCTCGACCTGCCACACGACCACGGCGGCCATCTCGATCGGGTTGCCGTCGGCGTCGTTGACCTTGGCGATGTCGGTCTCGTGGTTGCGGATCCGGGTCGACACCCGGCGCTTCTGGGTGAAGGGCGCCACGAACCGGAGGCCGGGCGTGCGGACCGTGCCAGCGTAGCGGCCGAGCAGCTGGATCACCCGCGCCTCGCCCGGGGCGACCGCGGTGAGCCCGGTGAGGACGACGACAGCCGCGAGGAGGAGCACCACCCCGGCGCTGATCAGGACGGCTCCCGCAGCGCCGCTGCCGTCGGCCGCGAGGACGGCGCCGATCGGGACCAGCACGGCCGGGCTCAGCAGGCCGAGCAGGGCCAGGATCAGCATCGGCCACCCCGTGGCCGCTCGCGCCGTCCGCTCGTTGGTCTGGGGGGCCGGCATGTCGACGGCGATCTGCAGGTCTGTCATGTCTTCTCCTCGGTGTCTAGCACGACACTAGCAAAGTGATATCACTTTTTGCCAGACCCATCCTGGTCGCCCGGGACGCAACCGAACCCTCAGCCGTTCGTCCCGCCGTGGCCTCCGCAGAGGCGTCACCTATACGGGCAAGTACCAGTGGTATCCCTTCAGCGCCCCGGTGCCCTGCCCGTTCGATTCCACGACCGCCTGGAACCCCGGCGACAAGGCCGGATCGAGAGGCCTGTTCCAGATCGGCAAGGGCCACAAGGCGAAGTACGCCGCCTGGCCCAATGAGTTCGTGACGAACAACGGCGGCCGCCGGACGAAGAGCTTCACCGCGCGGGAATGGTTCCTGCCCTCGTCCAAGATCCTGATCATCGACGTCTGGAACACGCCGGGACTGTCGGAAGTGCTCAAGGGCGCGACCTGGAGCTGACCGCACGCCGTGTGCCGGATCGGGGCATCCGGCACACGGCGTCGCCCTCAGGCGCCGGTCTCCAGGCCGCCGCGCAGGAGCGCGGTGAGCCGCCGGGCGTGGGCCACGTCGGTTCCGGTGAGCGCCGCGCCGCCGACGAGGGCCAGCAGGTCGGTCACGGTGAGTCCGGGACGTACGGCACCGGCGGCCTGTGCCCGCTCCAGCAGGCCCGACGCGGTGGTGTGGATCGACGGGTGCCACTGGTCGAACAACGCGCTACGACGGCCGGTGGGGCCTTCCGTGGCCGTGAGGGCGAGCGGCCGCTTCGTCGCGACGTGCACGACGAACGCGTCGAGCCAGGAGAAGAGCGCGTCGGCCGGAGACGGATCCGCCAGCAGGTCGGCGCCCTGGCGGCACAACTCCGCCACCTCGTCCGCGTACACGGCGACGAGCAGCTCGGCCCGAGTGGGGAAGTGCCGATACAGGGTCGCGTTGCCGACGCCGGCGCGCCGCGCCACCTCGTCCAACGCGACGTCGGGCCCTGAACTGTCGATGAGCTCGCGCGCGGCGGCGAGCAGCAGCGCGGCGTTGCGTGAGGCGTCCGCTCTGCGCGTACGGCCGGGCGGTGCGGGCTCGGGACCACTCGGCGTCATCCGCGCTCCCTTCCCTTGCTGGTGGTCAGTGTGACCTACGAGGACACGCTCGTGCGTGGCGACCAGGGGTGGCGGATCAGCCACCGCGTGGTCCGCGCCCGCCGGATCCCCCTGACTCGCTGAAGGTGGTTACAAGGTGACGACGACCTTGCCGGCGGGGTGTCCTTCGATGAGACGGCGGATCGCGTCGGGCGCCTCGCTCAGGGGATAGGCGCGGTCGATCACGGGGGTGACGGCGCCCGACTCGACGAACCGCGCGAGTTCCTCCAGGTGCTCGGCCCGCTCCCTGCTCACCACCGGGCGCAGCCGCTGACCGACGAACATCGACAGCAGCGGCGCCCGGAACGTGCGTCCCATGCCCCCGGTGAAGCGGTATGCCGTGTGCCCGCCGCCGACGATCACCAGCGTCCCGCGCGGGGTCAGGGCGCGCCGCAGCAGGGACAGCGGCCGGTTTCCGGCGGTGTCGACGACGACGTCGTAACGTGCGCCGTCGCGGTCGATCTCCTCGCGGGCGTAGTCGACGACGTCGTCGGCGCCAAGCGACCGGACGAGCCCGGCCCTCGCCGCCGAGCACACGCCGGTGACGCTCGCGCCGTACGCCTTGGCGATCTGCACGGCGAACGACCCCACGCCCCCCGACGCGCCGATGACCAGCGCCCGCTGACCCGGCCGGACCTGGGCGACGTCGCGGACGGCCTGCAGCGCCGTCATGCCCGAGACGGGTATCGCGGCGGCCTGCTCGAACGTGAGGCCGGCCGGCTTCGGCGCGAGCCTGCTCTGCCGCGCGCTCGCGTACTCGGCGTACGAGCCGCTCTCGCAGGTGCCGTACACCTCCTGGCCGGGCTGGAACCGGGTCACGCGGGCGCCGACGGCCGCCACCACCCCGGCCACGTCACGGCCCCGGACCGCGACCCTTGGGCCGGCGCAGCCCGAAGCCCGCCAGGCGCATGAGGTAGGGCCGGCCGGTCATGAGGACCCACACGCCAGGGTCCACCGCGGCGGCGCGGACCTCGACGAGCACCTCCTCGTCACCGATCGTGGGGCGGTCGACGTCACGCAGGCGGAGCACGTCCGCCGGGCCGTACGCGTCCTGGACGATGGCTTTCATGAGGTTCCTTCCGGGAGGTCGGGATACTGGAACACGTCGTCGAGCGGAACACCGAACACCCGGGCGATCCGGAAGGCCATCTCCAGAGACGGCGAGTATCGCCCCTGTTCGATGGCGATGAGGGTCTGCCTGGTCACGCCGATGCGTTCGGCGAGTTCGGCCTGGGTCATCTCGTCGTGGGCGAACCGCAGCGCGCGGATGCGGTTCGTCACGCGTGTGGGCTTCACCACTCCGGAAGGCTCCTGCGATAGACAATGATCTTGGTGATCCCGCCGAGGATCGCCGACAGCACGAAGCAGAGGTAGACCACGTTCGCGATCCAGAACCGGTCCCACCCGGCCATGGCCATGAGCATCGCCGCGACCGCGCCGATGACGACGAACGCCTGACCGGCGTGGTCGCCGAGCCGCCCGATCTCCCTGTCGCGGACGTCGACGACCCGCGATGCCCCCGGCCTGACGATCGCCATCCCGATCTCGGCCACGATCGACGCGGCGATGGCCCCGCCGACCGACCACAGCAGGGCGGCGGTGTACGGCACCTCGGGTAACGGCCCTCCGCCCGCCCGTCTGAGAACGGCGACGACGTACGCGGCGTAGGCGAGCACGGCGACGACCAGCCTGATCCAGGCGCGCTTCTCCACGTGAGTCATGATCGAACCCTTCGATGTACAGAATCTTTGACATCACCAAGGTAGCGAATCTTTGACCTCGTGTACAGAATCTTTTACATCGAGGGGCTGTCAGGCTTCGGCGGGCACCTGCTCGGCGCCGATGACCTTCAGGAACTGGAGGGACTCGTACGCCGGCGACCCGGGCTCGGCGGTGAAGATGACCACCTGCTGCTCCTGGTCGGGCACGGTCAGCACGTCGAAGTCCAGCTCGATCGGACCGACGCGCGGGTGCCGCACGGTCTGGCGCAGGTGCCGTTCGATGTGGAACCGCTGGGAGTTCCACAGGCGGGCGAATTCCTCGCTCCCGGCCAGCAGCTCCTCGACCAGGCTCTTCAGCTCACGGCTGTCGGGATAGCGGGTGACGGCGACGCGCAGGTAGCTGACCGCCGTGACGACGAACCGCTCCGGGCTGCCCATGCCGTAGTGCCGTCGCTCTGGGTCGGGGTGCAGGAAGTAACGCCGGATGACGTTGCGCTCCTGGCCCGCCAGGGCGGAGAAGTCCTCGAACAGGGCCGCCGCCAGCGGGTTCCAGGCCAGCACGCCGCAGGTGTCGTCCACGACGATCGCGGCGGCGTCGGTCAGCCGGTTGAGCAGGTTCAACGTGCTCGGCCGCACCTCGCGTACGGGTTCGGCGAACCGGCTCTCCTCCCGCTCCCCGGCCAGGTGGAACAGGTGGGCCCGTTCCTGGTCCGACAGGCGCAGGGCGCGGGCGATGCCGTCGAGCACGCGCCGTGACGGGTGCCGGCCCCGCGCCTGCTCCAGCCGGGTGTAGTGGTCCACCGAGATGTACGCGAGCTGGGCGACCTCCTCGCGCCGCAGCCCGGGGGTGCGGCGGCGGCGTCCCTCGGGCAGGCCGACGTCGGCGGGGCTGACGCGCTCACGTGCGCCACGCAGGAAATTCGCCAGGCCAAGCTTGTCCATGCCTGTGACGGTACGTCTGGAATCGAATGCCCGCACCGCGCAGCCATGGACTCCTGGTCCCTGGCTGTGCGGGACGGCCCGGGGCGACCGTGGGGTTGGCATCGACCGGCGGCGCCGGTCACCGACCTGATGAAAGGCATACGATCATGCGGATTCTCGTCACGGGTGCGAGCGGCTACGTCGGCGGAGTCGTGGCCGAGCACCTCGTCCGGGCCGGGCACGAGGTGGTCGCCCTGGCCCGGTCCGACCGGGCGCGCGAGCGGGCCGAAGGGCTGGGCGCGAAGGCGGTGCGCGGCAGCCTGCGGGACCTCGACGTCCTGCGCGGCGCGGCCGCCGGGGCCGACGCCGTGGTGCACACCGCCGTCGACTACACGAATCCCGAGATGGGCGACATCGAGCGCGACGCCCTCGCGGCGCTGCTGGGCGGGCTGAACGACGGCGGCGCGTTCGTCTACACCAGCACGGGCCTGGTCTATCCGGACCGGCAGGGCGCCGTGGTGGACGAGGACCACTCCGTCACCCCCGAGGCGTCGCCGCAGCCGTACAAGGTCCTCGGCGAGCGGCAGGTCCTGGCGGCCGGGCACGTGGCGGGCACCGTGATCCGGGCGGCGCTGGTCTACGGGCGCGGCGGATCGGGCCTGCTCCAGGGGCTCATCGGCGCAGGTCGGCAGAACGGGATGGTGCCCTACATCGGCGACGGCGCCAACGAGTGGTCGTCGGTGCACGTCGACGACCTCGCGGCGCTGTACGTCGCCGCGCTGGAGCGCCGCGAGCCCGGGGTCGTCGTCAACGCCGCCTCGGCCGAGCGGACCCCGATCCGGCGGATCGCCGAGGCGGTCGCCGAGCTCACCGGCGCCCAGGCCGTGTCGCTGACCCTGGAGCAGGGGGTGGCCGCGATGGGGCCGCTCGCCGCCACGCTCACCCGTTCGTCGCCGATGGACGCCTCGCGTGCCCGGAGGCTGTTCGGATGGGCCCCGGAGCGGCCCGGACTGATCGAGGAGCTGACGACCGGCTCCTACGCGCGGTCCTGATCGGCTCGTCCTGTTCTCGGGCCACCCTTCCCTCCCTGGCCTTCGGCCGACATGGATGTTCTCGCGAGAACCCGTTCATGGTTCGTCCGGGCCGCACACCGGGCAGCCGGGACGAGGCGGATGCCGGACCCATACGTGGTGGTCCGCGGCGATCAGGTTGACCCCCTGGATGGTGCCGACCGGCGGCACGGGCACGCCGGTCAGGAGCCCGAGCAGCGCGTGGGCGACGAGTTGGCCGGACACGCCCGCCGAGGTGGCGATCACGCCGGGCCCGCCGAGGTCCACCGGCGTGCCGGGGCGGCGCCGCGCCTCCTCGCCGCTGCTCAGGCACTCGTAGCACGCGCCCGCTCCCGGCGCGAAGCATCCCACGGTGACCAGCGGGCCGTTGTATCCGCCGCCGGCCCAGGGGATGTTCGCGGCGGCGCAGGCGCGGTTGGCCCACACCCTGATGCCGTGCCCGGTGGGCCGGTCCGCGCAGAGGGCGAGTGCGTCGTAGCCCGCGATCAGGTCGTCCAGCTCGCGCCTGCTGCCGATGCGGCGGCGCTCGCCCGTGACGGAGATGTCGGAGTTGACGGCCCTGAGCCGGGCGACGGCCGCCTCCGCCTTCGGGCGCCCGACGTCGTCCTGGCCGTACAGCACCTGACGGTTGAGGTTGGACAGCTCGACCAGGTCGGGATCCACGCAGTGGATCGTGCCGACGCCGACGGCGGCGAGCGCCCATGCCGCGTGGCAGCCCGTGCCGCCCAGGCCGAGCACCACGACCCGCGCGGACTTCAGCCGGAGCTGGGTCTCCCAGCCGTGGGCGCGCGGCATGGTGTCGACCGCGCGGAAGAACGCGTGGTTCCTGCTGTAGCGGTCGAGTTCGCGCTCGCTCAGCCCGGCGGGCGGCACTGCCGCGGCGTCCTCCACGTATCGGGTGGCGACCAGTCGCTCGACGATCGACGTGGCGTCCGGCAACTCCGGATGGGCCAGGCGCAGCCGCTGGGCGATCTCGTCGCGAGAACGGGTGCCGTCCATCAGAGTGAGGGCCGTCCACACCCATCCGTACGGGTCCGCGATTTCGGCGGCGATCCCGTAAATCTCGCCGCCGATGCGAATGGTGCCGTCCTCGTATCGATGAGGCCGGTGCTCGAATTTCACGCGGGGCAGTCGCACGTGACGACGATTACTGGGCGATAACTGGGCGAGTCAACACTGAATTCTGCAAGAAGGAAAAAGGGGTCGGCCGTAAAACGTTCCCGCCTCGCGGGGTGCGCTTCGCGGCGAAGAGGGGCATGAAACGTCACCGCTGGGCATACGGTTGACGACGATGAACGATCAGCCTGCCGTGATCTCACCGCCGATGCCGCGCCGCACGGTGCTGGCCGCCGCGCTCGCCGCCGTGGTCGTCCCGCTCTCGGGCTGTGGAGGCTCGGCGGGCGAGGCCGCCTCGGTCGCTCCCCGCGAGAGCGTGACCTCGCCCGCCTCGGGACGGGCCTCCGCGAGTCCGGAGGGTCCGGAGCGGTCCGTACGGGACCTGCCCGCGCCGGACGAGGCGATCCCCAAGGACCCCAGGCGGCTGGCCGACGCCCTGACCCGTACGGGGGAGCGACTGCGTGACGCGATCGACGACTGGAGGCGTACGGGCGACCCCGCCAAGGGGGAGGCGCCCGAGCCGGTGGTCCTGCTTTCCCTGTACGAGCAGCGCGTCTATCGCTATCTCGCCCGCAATCCCAAGGTGGCCTCCCGCACCTACGGCGAACTGCCGAAGGAGGTGGCCGCGCGGGCGCGGGACAACGTGACGGCCATCCGCGACCTGCTCTCCCTCGCCCATCCCGTCAGCGGGCCGATCAAGATCAAGGTCCGGTCGCCGGAGCCCGCCGACGCCCTGCTCGCCGACTTCCGGCGCGCCGAGCGCAGGTTCGGCGTCGAGTGGGAGGTGCTGGCGGCGGTGATGCTCGTGGAGACCAAGTTCGGGCGGGTGCGCTCGCCGAGCTACGTGGGCGCCAAGGGGCCGATGCAGTTCATGCCGGGCACCTGGAAGGCGTACGGCATGGGTGGCGACATCGACGACACCGGTGACGCCCTTCTCGGCGCGGCCAACTACCTCCACGCGTCGGGCGCGCCCGGCGACTACCGGCGCGCGCTGTACGCCTACAACCACTCCCAGGCGTACGTCGACGCGGTCCTGCTGCACGCGCGCCAGATGAAGCGGGACATCAGGAACTACTACGCCTACTACACCTGGCAGGTCTACGTGATCACGACCAAGGGCGAGCGCCGCCTGACCGGCCCCTGACAAAAGGGCCGCGAACGAGTAACCAATGCCGCTTTCCGCGCGACTCATCCTTTGGGGGATCGATCGCGTACGGGAGGTCGGTTGTGCGGCGGCTGACGACTGGTGCCGGGATGAAGCCCATCGCGCTGCTGCGCGAAGCCGCGCTCCTCGTCGCGCTGGCGTTCGGCCTGCTGTCGCTGAACCCGCGTCCGGCTCTCGCGGACGGCACGGGCTGCGAGTTCGGGCCTCCCCGCTCGTCGTGGGTGGAGACGTCCGTGACCGTCGCGGAACGCGGCCACGACACCACCGTGATGACGAGCACGACGCGGGTCGGCGTGCCCCGCGACTGGCCGGGAGCCACCGCCCTGCTCGGCGACGGGAGCGCCGCCGGCTGCCTGCTGCCGCTGCGCGGCGCGCCGAGCGTCACGGTGTCGGCCGACGGGGCGGAAGTCGTGGTCCGGAGCACGCAGGAGACCCGGCTGGAGTTGTACGACACCGAGTGGGGCGCGGAGTCCGCCGGGCTGTGGTCGAGCCGTGCGTCCGGCGGGACCCGGTTCGTCGCGCTGCTGCCCTCGCCGGCGGACCTGCCGTCCGGGCTGGCCGGGGCACGCTGGCGGACCGTGGTCGTGAAGACGCCGGAGTCCCGGGTGCGCAGGGTGACGCCCCTGCCGTCCGAGGTGCTCCCCGGCGGCACCTACGTCTGGCGGGACGGCGCCGCCCCGCCGCGCGTCGAGGTCGCGCTGCCGCTGTCCGCGCGGGCGGCGTTCCAGCGCTGGACCGGACTGCGGGGGCAGGACGTGCTCGCGGTCGCGACCTACGCGGGCTTCGCGCTGCCCTACCTGCTGCTGGCCGGGCTGCTCGTGCTGCTGCATCGGCGTTCGGCCGACCGGTCCGAGCGCGTCCTCATCAGGATCACCCTCGGCGCACTGGGGATGATCACGGCGGCGGAGACGATGCTGGTCGCCGGCGCGCTCACGGGCACGTTGTTCGTCGCCGTCCTGTTCGGCGTGACGGACACGCTGGCGATCCTCGTCGTGGCGGCGCCGCTCTGCCTGGCGGTGCGGGGACTGGCGCGCACCGGCCTCCGGCGGGGAGTCCCCCTGCTCGTCGGCGCGGTGCTCGCCGTCCTCGGCGCGCTGGCGCTCCTGGCCGCACGGTTGTTCGCCGACGCGCGACCGGACCCCCTGTGGGTCGCGCCGGCCGTCGCCACGGCGCTGCTGCTCACCGGGGCGGCGTGGGCGATCGCGGTCCGGGCCGCCCGCGTGCGGGGCAGGACGCCGCGCGCCGTGCGCGTCCTGCTGTGCTGGAGCGTCCCCGGCCTCGCGTCGCTGACCCTCGCCTACGTGGCCCACGCCGTCGTCACCGGAACGCCTACGGGCGTCACGCCCTTCTTCCTGCTGCACGGCCTCTCCTATCTGATGTGGCCGCTGGTGGTGCTCCTGCTTCTGCTGCAGCTTCGCCTTCACGGGCGGCGTACGGACTCCGTCGGGCCGTCCACCGTGTGGCTGCTGGTGTTCCTGTTCGTCGTCGGCACGATCAGGTGGCTCAACACGTACGCGGGGATGCCTTTTCCGCTCGCCGGCCTCGTGGGGCTGGCCGCGCTGCCCCTGCTGCTGCGGCTGACGCGACGGGCCGAGGTCGCCGACCCGGGCGTGTCCCGCCGCCGGCTCGCGATGATCGTGGACGAGTACCGCGACCTGGAGGAGAGGGAGAAGGGGCTGCGGCGGCGCTGGGCGGCGGGGGACATCGACGACGCGGAACACACCAAGGAGAACGGGCCGGTCGTCGACCGCATCCGCCGCCTCCGCATGGAGATCGGCCTCGATCCCGACAGGGAGGACGGGCTCAGCCCGCTCGACGTGGCGCTGTCGCGCGGCCCCGGCGTGTCGTGGTGGGCGAACGCGCGGCTCGCCGCCCGGTACGCGTCCTACGTGGGCGCGCCCGCCGCCGTGTTCCTCATCTGGGCCACCTGGAGCACCGACAGCCGGGGGCGCGACGGCTGGCTCGACCGGCTCGGCGATCCCAACGGGTTCTACGGCCTGGCCGGCGACCTGATCGGCGGGCTGCTGATCTGGCCGGTGGCGGGCTTCGTGCTGGGCGCGCTGTGGCGCCGCCTGCCCGGCAGGCGCGGCTACCTCAAGGGCGTCGTGCCGGTCCTCGCGTACGCCGCGGCGACGGGGGCCCACGCCGTGCTGAACAACGTCATCGGCCAGGCCCCCGTGCGCGGCTCGCTCGTGCGGGTGCTGCTGCTGTTCCTGGTGCTGACCGTCGTCGCCGTCCTCATGGACGCGCGGACCCTCCAGACCCGCCCGGGTGGTCTCGCGTCGCGGCTCACACCCGTGGCCGTCGTCTACCGGCTCGGTACGGCGGGCAGCGGGATCGCGCTCATCGTCGCGCAGGCGGCGGCCGTCCTCGGGCTGTGGAGCCAGCTCAAGAACGGCATCGACATCACCTCCCAGGTGGACACCTCGGCCCAGGCACCGATCAGCGCCGACGCGCAGGTGCTGCTGGGCCGGGTGGACAGGTAGGGCTCACCACGGGCTCACAGCGCGGGGTAGGCGTTGTTCACCAGCATCACGAACTGCGCGTGGTGCCAGTCGCCGGCCAGCGGCGCGTCGGGGAGGGCGCCGGTCGGCCGGAACCCGTTCGACCAGGGCGTGAGGGAGCCATTGGGGTCGCACATGCGGTCGAGCAGCCGGTCGGAGCCCTCGGGCAGGATCGGTCCGCCCGCGCCGTCCGACTCGCCGGGCCGTTTGATCCACAGGTAGGCGTCGACGCCGGGGACGGGAGCGGCGACCGGCCGCGCCCCCAGCCCCGCGCCCTTCTGGTTGCACATCGCGGACCGCGACGGACGCCTGTCGACACGGCTCTGGTCCACGTAGGTGTTGACGTCGAGCGAGGTGCTCACCGCGGTGGGGCGAGCCGGCCCGCCCCAGCCGTCGCGGGAGGTGTCGACGACCACGCCGAGCAGGCTGGAGAAGCCCTTGGAGATCAGGGCGCTTCGCATCGCGACGGCATAGTCCCGTTCGTTCAGGTAGGGGTTCCAGTCGACGAACCTGCTCTGCTTGATCGGCTGGCCGGCCACGGTCTGCTCCGGGTCGGTCAGGAAGGGCTCCCCGAGGGGTACGTAGTCCGCGACGTTCGTGGCGATGCCGTCGAGGCTGTTCAGGCCCGCCGTCGTGCCGCGCACGGTCTCGGTGATGGAGGTCGCGAGCGCGGTGAAGTTCGTCTCCCAGCCGGCCCATCCCGCGCTGCCCGCGTCGAGGTACGTGTAGACGTTGGGCAGGGGGGAGAGCTTGTCGAGGGCGTAGCGGATGCCCGTCACGTACACGCCCGACCCCGCCGCCTGGTTACACGGGTAGGTGTCCACCCCTCCTACGATGAGGTCGGTCAGGGCCCGCGGCTCGACGACGGCCGCGACGCGCACGTTCCGATACTCGGGCCTGGCCAGGAGGGCGGCGACGGGGTCCACGAACTCCGCCTTGTAGCGGTTGAGGCCGTTCTCCTGCTCGTGCAGCTCGGCAGTGGAGACCAGCGACTGGCAGTCGCGGTCGGGCAGGTCGTGGAGGACGAGCGTGATGTATCCGGCCCCCTGCTCCACCGCGGAGTCGAGGTGGTCCTTCAGCGTACGGGCGACCCCGGAGCCGCCGGTGACGTCCGCGATCCGGTTCAGCCAGACCGCGGTGGGCGTCTTCTTCAGGCCGCGCATCTTCTGCGCGGTCGCGTCGTCCACCTTCGCGGCGGAGGACTCGACGTCGGCCGCCCAGTCCGGGTCGACGTACCCCTTGGCGCCGATGAACGGGTTGTCCACCGGCACGTCCCCGCTCGGACTCGGGCTCGGGCTCGGACTCGGGCTCGGCGACGTGCCCGGCACGGTGACCTGGCAGGGCACCCCGTTGAAGGCGAAGTCCGCGGGCGGCGGGTTGCTCCCGGTCCAGGTGCCGTTGAACCCGAGCTGCAAGGATCCGCCGGATGCCAGCCTGGCGTTCCAGGACTCGTTCTCGGCGATGACGTGGTCGGCGAGCTGGGTCCACCGGGCCGACCAGCCCTGTGTGAGCTTCTGGGAGCCGGGGAAGGTGAAGGTCAGTTTCCAGCCGGACAGCGTTTCGCCGGTGTTCCTGACGGTGATCCCGGCCGTGAAGCCGCCGGAACGCGTTCCCCACTGGGTGCTCGAGTAGGTCACCTGGCAGGTGACCGCGGCGTCCGCGGACGTCGTGCCCAGGACCGGTCCCGCCGCGGCCGCCGCCGCGGCGGGGACGACCGCCGCGGCGGTCGTCAGAATCCTGCGGACGAACCGGTGGTGGCCGAAGGGCATGGGCGATCGTCTCCCGGGTGAGGTGACCGGCTCTGGCGTCCGGCGCCCGTTCCGGTTCGCGCAGGGCGCCGACGCTCCCCAGATTCGGTAATCGCCCGGCTCATGTACACGATTCGCCGAAGCGGAAACATCCCTTTCCGGAGCAAATTTGTCGAAGTCGTGTGGCACCTCGGGAAACGCCGTACGGGGATCCGCCGGCCGGCGCCGGAATCGGTGAAATATTCAGCGGCGGTGCAGGTGGAAGTAGTCGAACTCGGCCGTGGCTCCCGCGCCGCCCAGCGAGATGAGACCGACGCGCAGATCGGCGTCGGCGGGCAGGGTCCACACGCCGCCGTAGGTCCAGGTGCGGCCGTCACGGCTGGTGGCGGCACGCAGCTCGTGCTCTCCGTTGTGCCGGTCGACCCGGTGGACGAGGCGCAGCCACGTCGTGTCGGCGGGCGGCCCGACGATCGTGCCGCCGTACGCGATCCGCCCGGCGTACGGCATCTCCTTGCCGAACTCGGTCTGCCGGGTGTTCCAGATCGCGACGTGGACGAGCTTGGTGTAGAGGTCGTCTCCGGCGTAGGCGATCAGACCCGCCTGCTGGTAGTTGCGCACGGTGTCGGTCCCGAGGTCGATGGTGAGCTTGGTCTCGGCCGTCCAGTCGCCCTCGGGGACCTCGCGCAGCAGCACCGATGCGGTGTTGTTCTCCCTGTTGAGCTCGGCGTCCTGGGTGGGCCAGCGCAGAGCGCCGCCCGACAGCTCGCCCTGCGGCGCGCGGACCCAGGTCCAGCCCGGACGCAGCCGCCCGGCGTCGAACTCGTCGCTGCGGCTCGGGTCGAGCGGGCCGAGCCGGGGAAGGGGCGCCGCCTTCACGGGAACCTTCCGGCCCGGCGCCGGCTGCGGGTCCTCCGACGCCCAGGCCCCGCCGCGTACGGTCGGCCAGCCGTCGATCCAGTCGAGCCGGTCGATGAGCATGGGCCGCTCGTTGATGCCGTACGGCTCGTCGAGGTAGGGGTCGTCTCGGTCGATGGCGTGGTAGACCAGCCAGTCCTGGCCGGCCGGGTCGGTCACGACCGCGTTGTGCCCGGTGCCGACCCAGCGGTTGCCGTTCGGCGCGATCACGATCGTGCCGCCGGCCCGCGAGGTGTTGAGCGGCACGCCCTCCCGGTCGACGTACGGACCGGTGATCGAGCGGGACCGCCCGGCGTAGACGCTGTATCCGGTGGTCGGGCCCGCGCAGCAGTCGGCCGAGGAGGCGAACAGGTACCAATAGCCGCCCCGGCGCACCAGGTAGCCGCCCTCGAAGCGGTTGTCGATCGCGATCATCGTCGGCTCGCCCACGGCGCGGGTGCCCGTGGCGTCCAGCCGGGTGATGAGGATTCCGCCGTAGTAGGAACCGTAGACCAGGTATTCGGCGCCGTCGGTGTCCACCGCGTGGGCGGGGTCGAAGGTCCACTTGAAGTCGCCCGTGCCGCCGGGGCCGTGGCGCGGGCCGACGACCGGCGCCCCGGAGTCCGTCCACGGCCCGGCGGGGGTGGGCGCCGTGGCGACGCCGATCGCGTTGTCGTTCGGTTCAGGCGTGACCGTGGTCTGGGTGACGACGTAGTACAGGCGATACTCGCCGTTCACCCGGCGGATGTCCGGCGCCCACAGGCTCGCGCCCCCGGCCGTGTCGGCCCACTTCGGCAGCGTCGCGGGGGAGAAGGCGTCGCCCACGTACGTCCAGTCGCTGAGGTTCCGCGACCGGGAGATCGGCAGGTAGTGGGGGGTCCGCTCGCCCTCCCGCAGGGGGTCGCTGGTCCCGTACGCGTACCACCAGCCGTCCTCGCCCCTGATGATCGAGGGGTCGGCGAAGGTGTCGGCGAAGGGACGGCTGACCGGGTTGACGTACGAACCGGGGCCGCCGAATCCCGGCGGTGCGGCGGCGGCCGGAGCTGCTGTGAGGAGGCAGACGAGCCCGGCGCACGCCGCGACCATGCGTTGAACGACCCTGTGTCGGACGACCCTGCGTTGGACGATCCTGGCACCCATACGTGTCTCCCGCGTGCGGATGATCCTTGTGCCAGCCTTTGTACAACGTTGTATTCAACGTTGTACATATCAGTTGTCCACAGCAGGAGGCCCGCGGTCGGAGTCGCCGGCCGGGCCGTGGTGCCCGTTACGAGCCGTCGCTGAAAAAGAGGCAGCCGCCGATCTGGGCCGCCATCTCCAATTGGTCGTAGAAGAGCCGGTGGCTGAGGATCAGCCCGTCCTCGACGGTGGAGAAGCTGCACGAGCGCACGAGGATGGACCGCCCGGTGCCCTCGAGCACGTCCCCGCCGGGGACGAGCAGCGGCCCCTTGTGCGTGCCGCTGATCGTGAACTCCGCCGCCACTGTGTCCCCGAACATGGTCACCGACTGCGGCGTGATCACCATGTTGGGGAACGCCTCCATCCAATCGCCGTAGTAGGAGGTGATCTCCTCCCTGTTCTCGGCGATGCCGTCGGGGGCCACCAGAACGGCCCGCTCGTCGAAGCACAGCGCCAGGGCGTCGAGGTCATGGCGGTTGATGGCCTGTCTCAGCCTGTCCACGGCACGGAGCACTTCGGACATCGGACGTTCCCTTCCCCCGACGAGAGCGGCCGTATGGCGCGTGCGCCGTGACCTGGCATATCCGGACATCGGCGGTATTTTCACGATAACCCAGCTCACGGGCTGGGCCGCGTGACTCCGTGAGCGGGGGTCCGGCCGAGACGGGCGAGGATCTGGTCGAAGCGGGAGGCCTCCGGGGCGGCGGGCACGCTCGGCGCGAACGCGGCGCCCGGGCTCTCGCGGTACTCGCCGTCCGGCACCGCCAGGGCTATCGGCCAGGCGGCCTCGGCCAGGTCCGGGTCGGGATCGTAGGCGATCCCCAGCGTGCGGGCGACGTCCCACCCGTGGACCAGGTAGTCGATGAAGTGGAAGCCGATGGCGTGCACGGCCGGGAACGGCGCGTCCACCCCCAGTTCGGGGAGAACGAACCCGCGGTCGAGCACCCCCTCGGCCGCGAACGCGGCGGTGACGCGCTCGGCCGCCGCCGCGTAGGCCCAGACGGGATCGGGGCCGGGCCGCTCCCGCCACGCGTCGGGGTCGGCCCCGCGGTCCTCCGCCGCGGCGGCGAAGCCGAGGTGCTGGGCGGTCATGTGCGCGAGCAGGTCGGCCAGGGTCCAGCCGGCGCAGGGCGTCGGTCGATCGAGGTCGCCGGGGCGCACCTCGGCCACCACATCGACGCTCGCCTGCACGGCCCGCCGGTCCAGCTCCCGAATGTCCATCTCTCCTCCTGAATATCGTAAGCGCATGAAGACGATATGCGTATGCTTATTTTCTGTCAAAGTCTAAGCTGTGGGCATGCCCGACCGCCCCGATCTCGCCGCGATGGCGGCCCCCCTGACCAGGGCGCTGATGGCCGCCGAGACGCCGATCCTGCGGGAGCACGACCTGTCGATGTGGGCGTACGTCGTGCTGCTCGGCCTGGACGAGCGGCCGGTGCGCACGCAGGCCGCGCTGGCGGAGTCGATCGGCGCGGACAAGACGCGCATCATCCGCGTCCTGGACGACCTCCAGCGCAGAGGGCTGATCGAGCGGAGCCCGGACCCGGCCGACCGCCGCGTCCGGCTCCTGTCCATCACCCCGGAGGGCCGCCGCCTGCGGGACGCGGCTCAGGCGGGCATCCGCCGGATGGAGGAGCGGGTGCTCGCCCGGTTGCCGGACGGCGACAGGGAGGCGTTCCTGCGGGCGCTGCGGGTCCTGTCGGCCCTGCCTCCGCAGGAGTTCCAGTAAATCCCGTTGATCCGTGAGCGGCCCGATGGCTACGGTGTGCGCCCGTGTCTCTGCATCTGACCCGTCTGGTCGATCCGCACACCGGCGCATCGAGTCGCCGGCTGGCCTGGCTGGCCTCCCGGCCTGACGGCGTACCCGCCGGGTCGGCGTACCTGCGCCTGTTCACGGCCGCAGGCCACGAGCATCTCGCTGAGCTCGACCTGCACGTCCACCCGGCCGAACGCCGCGCCGGGGTGGGGTCGCGCCTGCTCGCCGCGGCCCTGGCGGCGGCGCGTGAGGAGGGTAGGCGGTGCGTCACCGCGGATGCGGAGGCCGATGCGCCCGCGGAAGCGTTCCTGGCCGCGCGGGGGTTCCGTCCGGCGCTGGGCCTGACGTTCACCCGCCTGGCGCTGGCCGGTGTGGACCCCGCCGTCCTCGCCGCGGCCCGCGCGGAGCCGCGTCCGGGATATCGGCTGGTCTCCTGGGAGGGCGCCGTCCCCGACGAACTGGCCGAGACGTTCGCCGCGTCCCGCCGCGCCATGGACGACATGCCGATGGACGGCCTCGACTACAGGCCGGCGCCATGGGACGTCGCCCGAGTCAGGGCCGCCGCCGAGGCGGTCGCGCGGCGCGGCGAGCTCCTGCACACCGTCGCGGCGGTCGACGAGGACCGTGGGACGATCGTGGGCTTCACCGAGCTGGTGGTCCCCGGTGACGGCACGGGCGACGGGCAGCACTACGGCACCGGCGTCCTTCCCGAGCACCGCGGGCGCGGCCTCGGCCGCTGGATGAAGGCCGAGATGATCCGGCTCGTCCGCGAACGCCACCCGGACCTCGGCGGGCTGCTCGCCGACACCGCCGACGGCAACACGTACATGCGCGGCATCAATGACGCCCTCGGCTACGTGCCGACGCACCGGACCGTCCGCTATCGGCTCGACCTCTAGGTCGTTCTGACTTGGGTGGCAGACTGGGAAGGAGGCCGACCGAAGAGGAGGTCGAGGTGACCACCGAATCGGCAGAACGGGTCTCGTGGCCGGGCCGCTACTTTGAGGACTTCTCAGTGGGCGAGGTTTACCGGCATCCGCTGGGGCGAACGGTGACCGCCACGGACAACGTATGGCAGGCCCTCCTGACCCAGAACACCATGCCGGTGCACGGCACGGCGGCGCGACAGCGGTCGCGGTCCACCAGGAGGTGTCATGAACGCACCGACCGACGTGCTGGACCTGGTACGAGACGGCGCGGACTTGATCGTGCCGACCCACAACGGCGAACCGCACACTGTCATCGATGCTCTTGAGGCCCACGCCGACCGGTTGACCGGTGTTCGGATCCATCAGATGGATCCCGCCCGCGAACGCTCCTATATCAACGGCAAATACCCGAGGCAGCTGACCCATGTCAGCTACTACCTGGGGCCGGGATGCCGGCAGGCGTACTGGAACGGCACGTGTGAGCTCGTCCCGGCGCACTTCAGCGAGGTGCCCCTGCTGCTCCGCGAGTACACCCGGCACTCCCTGGTCCTGGCCGCGTCGACCATGCCCGACGAGCACGGCTACTTCAGCCTGGGCACCAATGCCGACTACGTGGCCGCGTTCATCGGTGAGGTGCCGTTCTTCCTGGAGGCCAACCCGCGAATGCCGCGCACTTTCGGACAGAACCAGATCCACGTCAGCCAGGTCGCCGGCTGGTGCGTCGCCGACTACCCCCTGCAGGAGACGATGCCGGCCGTACCCGACGATCGGGACACGCGCATCGCGGAACTGGTCGCCGAGCGCGTGCCGAACGGGGCATGCCTGCAGATCGGCGTCGGCCGCATCCCCAACGCGCTGCTGGCCGAGCTGGCGGGGCACCGCGATCTGGGCGTGCACACCGAGGCGATGTCCGACGGCGTCATGCACCTGGCGGAACAAGGCGTCGTCACCGGCGCGCGCAAGAAGCACCAACGCAACAAGAATGTCGCCACCTTCTGCATCGGCACCCGGAGTTTCTTCGACTGGCTCGACGGCAACGCGTCGGTGGCCATGCTGCCGGTCAACTGGGTCAACGACCCACGAGTGGTGGCCCGCGAACCCGCCATGATGTCGATCAACGCCACCAGTGAGATCGACCTCATGGGCCAGGCGGCCAGCGAGACCATCGCGGGTCGTTACTGGTCGGGCTCGGGAGGGCAGGCCGACTTCGCCCGCGGCGCCATGTACTCCGACGGCGGGCAGGCGTTCCTTGTCACCCACGCGGCCACCAGCGACGGCACCAGCAGAATCAAGGTCCAGCTCGGCCGCGCCACCCCGGTCACCACGTTGAAGAACACCATCGACCACGTCGTCACCGAGTACGGCATCGCGGAGCTGAGGGGCCGCAGCATCTCCCAGCGTGCGGCCGCGCTGATCGCCATAGCGCACCCCGATCACCGCGACCGGCTCACCTATGAGGCCCGCCACGCCGGGTTGTTGCATTGAACGCGTCCACAGTGAGGGAGTGGACCGGGCATGAACGATATCGCCATTCACGACAGCGACGCCGCCCACCAGCGGCTGTCCGCGGAGGTGCGCGAACTCTGCGGGCGTTTCGGCGACGAGTACTGGCGCGCCCGCGACCGCGAGCGGGCCTATCCGGAGGAGTTCGTACGCGCCCTCACCGAGGCCGGGTACCTGTCGGTCCTCATCCCGAAGGAGTACGGCGGGCTGGGGATGGGGGTCACTGAGGGAAGCATCATCCTGCAGGAAATCAACCGTTCCGGCGGGCACTCTGCCGCCTGCCACGCCCAGATGTACACCATGGCACCGTTGCTGCGGCACGGCAGCGAGGAGCAGAGACGGCGCTATCTGCCCGAGATCGCGGCCGGCAGGCTGCGGCTGCAGGCATTCTCCATCACCGAGCCCGAGGCCGGATCCAACACCACCCGGATCCAGACCATGGCGGTGCGCGACGGCGAGGACTACGTGGTGACCGGCCACAAGAACTGGACCAGCCGGATCGCCCAGTCGGACCTTCTGATGCTGCTGGCTCGCACTCGTCCGCTGGCGGAGGACCCCGCTGAACGGACCGAGGGCATCAGTCTCTTTCTCGTCGACCTGCGTCAGGTCCGTGAGGAGCAGCCCGCCACGCTGGTCGTCGAACCGGTCCGCACCATGTTCAACTACGCCACCAACCAGGTCTGGTACAAGAGTATGCGGATCCCCGCCGACAGCCTGATCGGCGAGGAGGGGCATGGATTCCGCTACGTCATCGACGGCTGGAACGCCGAACGCATCCTGCTGGCCTCCGAGGCCATCGGCGACGGGTACTGGTTCCTCGACCGGGCGGTCGCGTACGCCAGGGAGCGTGACGTCTTCGGTCACCCCATCGGGGCCGACCAGGGCGTGCAGTTCCCGTTGGCCCGCGCCTACACCCAGGTCGCCGCTGCGGACCAGATGCGCACCCGCGCAGCCGCCCTGTTCGACAGCGGGCAGCACAGCGGAGCTGAGGCGAACACGGCCAAGTTCCTGGCGAGTGAGGCCAGCTGGCAGGCGGCCAACGTCTGCCTGGACATCCACGGCGGCAACGGGTTCGTGGACACCTGGGACGTCGAGCGGAAGTTCCGCGAGACCCGCCTTTACCAGGTCGCCCCTGTCAACAACAACCTGGTCTTGGCCTTCATCGGACAGCATGTCCTCGGACTGCCCCGCTCCTACTGAACGATCATGATCGTCACAAAGGGGCACTGGCTAGCGACTCGTGAAGCCGCGCCCGAGCGGCGGGCCCAGCCGCAGCTGGAGCGCGGGGTAGCGGGGTGCGTCGAACCCGAAGGACTGGTACAGCTCGATCCCGTACGACGTGGCGTTGAGGTCGATCGTCCGGACCTCGGTCTCGGTGCGATACCAGACGAGCAGCGCGTCGAGGCAGGCGCGCGCGAGGCCGAGCCGGCGGCGCCGCCGGTCGGTGCAGATGTTGAAGACGTGGCCCTGCAGGCCGCTCGGGTTCGTCGGCCCCGGCGCGTGGGGATCGCAGGTGCCCGCCGCGCAGCTCACGACGCCGAGCTCCGGGTCGTCCACCACGAACGCGGCGAAGTCCCCCGGATCGCGCAGCCGCCGGGCGAACCACGCCTCGGCCGACGCCCGCCAGGGCGCGCTCTCGTCCCCGACCTCCGCCCCCATGTCCTCCAGCATCACGGCGCGCAGGCGGACGAGGGCCGCAGCGTCCGCCGCTCCCGCCCGGCGGACCATGGTCCCCGAGATCGTCATGGTCACCATTGTGACCGCGCCCGCGGGCGGGCGCTCCCGATCAGGCCGTGGCGGCGGCGTTCTCCGCGGCGGTCACGACGTCCTTCAGGCGGCCCATCGCGTGGTAGGTGCCGAAAACGTCCATGTAGTCGCGCGCCTCCACGATCTCGCCGTTCCGTACGCGGAGGGTCAGCAGGCCCGTGGCCCGGAACGGCCGGCCGTCCGGTTCGACCGTGCCGGTGCCCTCCCACTCCCCGATGACGACCTCGGGATCGGCCGCGTCGTGGACGACGACGTCGTGGATCTCGGCGAGCCGTACGGGGCTCGCGCCCCACGCCGCGCGGTAGAGGGCGCGGATCTCCTCCCGCCCCTCCAGGCGGGCGGGGAACAGCGGTGCCCGGAACGCGAACGTGTGCAGGGCGTCGGCGGCGTAGAGGTCGGCGAGGTCGTCGGCGGACCTGTCGACCATCGCCCGGTGATAGCGGGCCAGGACCTCGCGCGGAGTGAGCTGCATCCGTTCGCTCCAATCACTCGGAAAGAGCTTTCGCTCAACAGTTGTTGACTCAACGACTGTAGAGCGAACGGGCCGATGTGGTCAACGCCGGTAGAGTCGTCACGTGGAGGGGACGCCGACGAGCCGGGCAGAGCGCCGGCGCCGCACCGAGGAGCGCATCCTGTCCGCCGCGCGGGCGATCTTCGCCGAGCGTGGCTTCCAGCGCACGACGATCCGGGCCGTGGCGGCGGCCGCGGAGGTCGATCCGGCCCTGGTCATGCAGTACTTCGGGTCGAAGCAGGAGCTGTTCGAGCAGGCCGTGCGGATCCCGTCGATCCCGCCGCTGGACGGCGAGCTGGAGCCGGTCGAGGAACTGCTGGGCAGGATCGGCATGAAGATGGGCCCGCTGCCCCAGGCGACGCTGGCGATGATGCGCTCCATGCTCACCCATCCCGACGCCGCCGAGGAGGTGCGCGGCAAGCTCGACGGCCAGGTGGCGCACCTGGCGGACGCGATGGGCTCCGGCGACGCGGAACTACGGGCCGCCCTGATGGTCAGCACGATGCTGGGCGTGACGATCGCCCATCAGTTGCTCGGCCTCACGGCCCTGCGCGACGCGTCCCCAGAACGGATCGCCGAGACCCTCCGCCCGTCCCTGCGCGCCCTCGCCGAGGGCTGAGCGGGCCCGTACGGCAACACCGCAGGTGGGGCGCTCCTGAGATTGCTGTGACCTGTGTGATTAGAGCGATTGGCCGGGGGCAGTGCCGCTTCCATGGTCATCTCGGCTTCCCCCCGCGCCCGGCGCAGCGAGCGGGGGCTCTGTCCGGCCTGCGTGCGCGAGCTGTTCGACCGGGCCGGCCGCAGGTACTTGTATCCACTCGTCTGCTGCGACGACTGCCGGCCGCCCGCCGCCGAGGCGCCCTCCACCGTCCTGTGCGAGGACTGCGGACGGGACAGCCGGGAGCCGGACGTCCGCAGGTCCGGATCCGTCGCGACGGGCTGCGCGGCCTGCGGCCCCGCCCTCCGGTGGGAGGCCGTCACGGGTGCGGACGCGCTGGCGGCGGCCGTCGCCGTGATCGCGGCCGGGGGAGTGGCCGGCGTGCACGACCTGTTCGCCGACCAGGTCGTCTGCGACGCCAGATCCGACCAGGCGCTGGCCCGCATGGACGGCGCGTCCGGACCGGTGCGCGTGCTGGTCAGGAACGTCTCGATGGCCCGGGAGGTGGCGAACCTGTCCGCGCCCGACATCCGCGCGCTGGTCGAGCGTGCCGAGCCCGCCACGCTGGTGCGGCTGCGCGAGCCGGTGCTTCCCCGGGCCGTACGGCGCGCGACGCCCGACGTCGACCTGTTCCTGCCGCGCACCCCGCTGCAGTATCTGCTCACCGCGCGCCTGGACGGCCCGCTGGCCGTGTGGGACCGGTCGGGCGAGCGAGCGGACGAGTGGCCGTGCGACGGGACGCTGACCGTGAGCGGGCTGGCGCGCGCCGGGCGTCAGAGCTGGACGACGGCGTTGCCGGCGCGTCTGGCGCTGGGTGGAACCTCCTCCGCGCAGACTGCCGCGCGGCCCTTCGTCAGACAGGAGCCGACCGCGAGTCCGGCGCCGTCGCCCATCGGCACCCCGTAGGCGCACCGGGGGTTATCCGACAAACGCGCTGTTTCATATTCGGGCGGCTTATCCTAAAAGTTACTGCCCTGCGGGTAAATGCCGTTTACGATCGGCGAATGCGTGATCGTCTTCGGAACGACCGCAATCATCCGGACATGGTGTCGAGCGCCCCGCAGGCGGCCTGGCTCGGCCACCCGGCGACCGTGGCGGCGATCGGCGTGCTGATCGTCAACGACCGGGTGCTGAAACCCCTGTGGCCGGGCGTGCTCACCGGCAAGCTCAGCGACCTCGCCGGCATGCTCGTCGCGCCCCCGCTGCTGGCCCTGCTCGCGGCGTACGCGGCCAGGATCGCGCGCCGCGTCCCGCCGGGCGACCGTACGGCGGCGGGGGCGATCGCGCTGACCGGGGCGCTGTTCGCCTGGATGAAGGCGACCGAGACCGGCGCGGAGGCGGCGGCCCGGGCGTGGGCGGTGCTCGTGCCGTCATCCCGGGTGGTGGCCGACCCCACCGACCTGCTCGCCCTCCCGGTCCTGGCCGTCGCGTGGCTGGTGTGGCGGCGCGCGGCCCTTCCCACACGCCGGGACGCCGCACGGGCCCGCGTGCTGGTGGTGCTGCCCGCCGCGGTCTTCGCGGTGACGGCGACCAGCGCGCTGCCCCCCGCGCCGTCCGCCCAGGCGGTCGAGGTGCGTGACGGGGAGATCGCGGTCGTGGTGCCGGACTGGTTCACGATCGCCAGCGGGGACGGTGGGAGGTCGTGGCACGAGTGGACGGGCTCTCCGTCCCCGTCTGCGTCCCCCTCTGCGTCTCCGTCGCCGTCTCCGTCCTCCTCTCCGGCGACCCGGGCGTGCGTGCCGGCCGACCCGAGGCGCTGTTACCGGGTCGTACCGGGCCGGCTCGGGGTCGAGCAGACCGCGGACGGGGGAGCGACCTGGACGGTCGCCTGGGAGATCTCCAGAGGCAGACAGGGCTGGCTCGACCGGGTCTACGAGAATCCCGATTCCCTGGGCAAGCGCAGCGGCCCGGCCGCCTCCCTGGCCGTCGCCGTCCAGGCGGTGCCCGGCGGCCACGTCGTCGCCGTGGCGAACGGGACCGACGGGGTCGCCCTGCGCGACGTGTCGGGACGGTGGCGGCGGCTGGGCTTTTCCGAGTACGACCCGGAGAGGGCACTGCTGTCGGAGGACGCCGCGGCTCCCCTCGCCTCCCCCGGAGAGTGGATCGACACCGAGTTGGGGGTCGCCGTCCTCGTGGCGCTCGGGGCGCTGCTGGCGGCCCTCGGCACGACGGCGGGGGCACGTAGGTGGCCGGTCAGGTTCTGGATCTGCGCCGCGATCATGTGGACGAGCGTCCTGCTGGTCGTGACGGCGGACGGGATGATCACCGGCCTCATATCTCTCGCGCTCTTCGTGCCCATGTTCGCGGTCGGCACCGCCGGCGTTCTCGCCGTCTGGCTGCGGTGGCGGCCGAGGGGGACCCCTCTCCTGCTCGCGGCGCCCGCCGCGTTCGCCGCCGTCTTCCTGCCGTTCCTGGGCTGGAGTGCGGGCCTGCCCGACGACTACGGCGTCGCGGTGCTGCTCGCGATCCTGCTCTGCGCGGCGGTCCTGGTCGTCGCCGTACGCGTGGCCGTACGGGCGCGGACGCGCACCCGGAGGGAGCGGGCCCTGCCCGTTCCTCCCGGGTGAACCGATTCGCGTGATCCGATCAGGCGTTGGCGCAGATGGCGTAGACGCTGATGCCGACGGTGTTGTAGTAGTTCTGCCGGCCGAGCGCGATCCATCCGGTGCCGTCCGGGGTGGGGAAGCTGCCCACGAGGACCGCGTCGTTGCCCTGCGCCTCGCCGCCGCCGCCCACGGCGCGCTTGCCCGCGGGGCAGTACACGGTGCGCCGGGTGAAGTTCGGCACGTTCGCGTTGGGCAGCGTCACGACCTGGTAGCCGTCGACGACGGTGCGGGACGTGGTCTGCGGCCCCCCGTCGGCCAGCGCGGCTGCGCCCGCGCCGGTGACCGTGAGCCCGGCGAGGACCAGCGCGCCCGTCGTGATTGCGTGAACAAATCGCACGTAAAAGCTCCGTTGTGTCGGAAATGACCGGATTTCGAACCGAAGAATCGGGGGTGAAGGGCGCGAACGCCGTCCCCGTCGGTTCCGTGGCCACACCTACCCTTGATCGTCTTCCGTCACACTCCGCAATGTTGTATTTACTATTCGTGGTGAATGTGTCGGCGCCGGCATGACACAAGGTCACGACCGTCCATGCCGGGCCCGGCGCGGCGCCGGGGGCGGCCGTTCCCCTGTGGGTACGTTCCTGCTCGGGAGGATCGCCATGAGAAAGATCGTCGCTGTCGCCGTGCTCGCTGCGATGACCATGCTCGGCACGGTCGCCGCGGTAGCCTCGGTGGCCGCCGGGACCGGCGGCCACCCGAGGACCGGCCCGTGGGCCGGGAGTCCGCCGCAGGCGCCCGCGCCGCCCAAGGGGGGCGTGAAGCGTCAGGAGGTGAGCCAGAAGCAGTACGACATCCTCATCGGCCAATGCCGCTACCCGAAGACGCCGGAGGCGCGGCAACGCTGCCGCACGCAGGTGCGCGAGCAGTACAAGGTGGGCGCGTTCAACCCGAACCTCGACTGCCGCACGTACTCCGGGGTCAGCGTGTGCGGTGTGCTCGAACTCAGCGCCGCGCAGCGCTCCTGCGTCGAGGAGTCGGTGAGCGGCGGGCTGACCCGCCGGCGAGCCGAGGTGGAGTGCTACGCCTTCCGCTGAGGCCGCCTTTCTCGGCGAAATCTGCGGTCCAATCTAAATATTTGGCTAAACCGCAACTTTCCGTGATCTACCCTGCGGGGGTGGACGCCAACAGTCAGGGTGCCGCCGAACTCCTGGAAGCGCTGATGCGAACGGCGGCGCGGTTCAGCGAGATGGGGCGGTCCGTCTCCCGCGACTTCTTCCCCCACGTCCGCGTCGAGCCCGTCTCCGACCTGGCCGGGCCCGCCGTACGGCTCGGCGCCGCGCTGGCGCTCCCGGGGCACGACCTCGTGTTCGAGACCGCCGTCGCGGTCGCCGACGGGACTTTCAGCGTGCGGGGCGACCTCGTGCTGGACGGCGAGGAGCAGATCCTGGTCCTGCCGTCCGTCGAGACCGCCGACCCGGTCGCGTGCGCGGCCATGCTGGACCGGTACGTCGACGAGCTGACGACACCGGCCCGCTGGCACGTGCAGAGGCTCATCGAGTCCTGCGAAGCGGACTACTGACGCCTCACAGCGCCTGGAGTCCCTGGATCACCTCGCGGAGGATGCGTTCCTCGGGCAGCTGGGCGACCGTGGCCTGTGGCCGCGCGGTGATCAGCCCTTGGTCGCGCAGGTCGCCCAGCAGGATGCGCACGACGTTCAGCGACAGGCCGAGCTCCGAGGCCAGGTCGGCCACGGAGAGGGGGATCCGGCACAGCTGCAGGATCCGCCAGTGCTCGGGGGCCAGCCCGGAGATCCCGCTGTACGCCGCGGGAGCCGTCCTGATGATGGTCATCAGGTCGAAGTCCGGCCCGCTCGGGCGCGTACGGCCACGGGTGAGCGTGTAGGGGCGCAGCAGCGGCCCGTCCTCGTGCTCGGTCACGACTCCTCCTGACCGCGTTGCCAGCCCGCCTGGAAGGAGGAGAACAGGTCGGCCCGCTCCTCCTTGAGCTGCGGCGCCAGGTTGGCCTGCCGCACCCGGCGGGGGGAGGGAGTCCCCGGCGCGCCGATCGGCGGCGTGAGGGCCAGGGCTGGGGGCGAGGTCTCCGGCTGGGCGAGGCGCTCGACCACCGGCTCCCTGTTCTCGTTCTCCACCACGATCTCCTGCGGGAGCAGGAGCACGGCGCTCGTCCCGCCGTACGGCGAGGTGCGCAGGGAGACGCGGATGTTGTGCCGCCGGGCCAGCAGCCCGACGACGAACAGCCCGAGCCTGTCGCTGTCGGCCAGGTCGAACTCCGGCGGGTCGGCGAGCCGCGCGTTGAGGTGCGCCAGCTCCTCCGGGGGGATGCCGAGCCCGCGGTCCTCCACCTCGATGGCGAAGCCCCGGGCCACCATCTCCCCTCTGACCAGCACGCGGGTCTGCGGCGGGGAGAAGACCGTGGCGTTCTCGATCAGCTCGGCGAGCAGGTGGACGACGTCGGTGACGCTGCTGCCCGCGAGCGAGTACCCGTGCGGCATGTTCACGTCCACCCGCAGGTAGTCCTCCACCTCCTCGGTGGCGGCGCGGGCCACGTCGTACAGCCTGACCGGGTTGCGCCAGCCGCGGCCGGGCACGGCGCCGGACAGGATGATCAGGCCCTCCGCGTGACGGCGCATGCGGGTGGTGAGGTGGTCGACGCCGAACAGCCGTTCCAGCAGGTCGGGGTCGTGATCTCCTTCTCCAGGCCGTCCAGCATGCCGAGCTGGCGCTGCAGCAGCGACTGGCTGCGCCGGGCCAGGTTCAGGAAGACCTTGTTGACGCCCTTGCGCAGCTCGGCCTGGCCGACGGCCGCCTCGATCGCGGTGTGCTGCACCGAGGTGAAGGCGCGGCCGACGTTCTCGATCTCGACGGTGTCGCTGGCCTGGGCCATCGGCGGGGTCTCGGCCGCCACGTCGACGTCCTCGCCGCGCCGCAGCCGCCGTACGAGGTCGGGCAGCCGCCGCCCGGCCAGGTCGGCCGCGGCGCGGTGCAGGGTGCTCAGCTCGCCGGTCACCGTACGGGCGAACCGGAAGGAGATGAACGCGGTCGCGAGCACGGCCGCCAGGCCGAGCGCGCCGACGATGCCGATGTTCCAGAGCACGCCCTGGGCCAGCGGCACGGCGCGGGCGGCGGTGGCGTCGGCGGCCGCGTTGGTCGTCTCGGTGAGCTGGCGGGTCAGGGCCTGGGCCGTCGTCGGCCAGGCGATCGCCTCCGGGGGGAGCGGCTGGCCCGGCCGCACCCTGGCGATCACGTCGTCCTCCAGAGAGACGAACGACGTGTAGACCGGGGTGGAGTTCAGCGTGCCGTACTGCTTGAGCAGGCCGGCGTCGAGCTGGCTCGTGCCGAGCTGGTAGAGCAGGCGGCGCTTGCCGACCATCCCGGAGAAGGCGTCCCGCTCGTCCTGCGTCATCCGCCCGGACGCCTGCGCGCCCAGCACGAGCGCGGACTGCTGGCTCACCAGCTCGCGGCTGCGGGTGATCAGGATGAGCGCCTTGGTCTGCTCGATGATGTCGATGTCCGGGGAGATCATCAGCCGGTCGTAGACCTGGTGGGCGGTCTCGACGACGGCGCTGTACTCCTCGATCACGTCGAGGCGGGTGAGCCGCTGGTCGTCGACCTGGCCGCGCAGGACGTCGAGCCGGTCCATCTGCCTGATCAGGTCCTGGACCCGGTCCCACATGGCGGAAGGCGTCTCGTCCCGGGCCTGCTCCGACAGGCGGGTCAGCAGGACCGCGGTGGCGTCGGTCTTGCGGCGCTGCACCTGGAGGTCGGTACGCAGCGCAGAGGTGCGCCAGGCGAGGTAGCTCACCGACACGAACCGCTCGCTCTGCAGCTCGTTGATGGCCTCACTGACGGGATAGACGATGTTGTCGTAGACCTTCTGAATGCGCAGGAGCTGCTGCCCCTGCTCGATGGTCAGGGTGGCGGCGAACCCCCAGATCACCACCAGGGCGGTCACAGGCACCAGCAGGATCGCGAATATCTTGAAGCGGATGGACCGTTTCCGACCAGCCATCAGACCTGCCCGTCGGTTACACATGTGTTAACAGTGGCGAAACCCTAGCAATCCGTGAGCTGGGCCACCAGGGATCGTTCCTAACGACTTGGGCCACAGCCCCATATCAGGACAGTCTCGACGTTCCGGAAGAAAGCTCTTGCCTATCATTGTCTAGTTGTCAGACAATCCTTCCATGAACTCCAGATCGGGCCCGCTCGCGGTCGTCGCGGCGGCCGTCCTGTGGGGGACCGCGGGCACCGTGGGCGCCTTCGCCGCCGCCGGCTCCGTCTCGCTGGCCGCGGCCCGCCTCGTGCTCGGCGGGGCCCTGCTGGGCGCGTTGGCGCTGGTCAGCCACCGCCGGACCCGCCGCGCCTCCCGTGGAAACGTTCCGGCACGCTGGGCGCTGGTCCTGGGAGCCGCCGCCGTCGCGGCCTACCAACTGTGCTTCTTCGCCGCGGTCGCCAGGACGGGCGTGGCGATCGGCACGGTGGTGGCCATCGGCAGCGGCCCGGTCTTCACCGGGCTCCTGTCCTGGATCGCCGGGCGCGAGCGGCCGAGCGGGCGCTGGGCGCTCGCCACGGCCGCAGCCGTCGCCGGATGCGCGGTGCTCGTCACCGGCGGGGGAGGGGCGACCGGCGGCGCGGACGCGGGAGGCGTCGCGCTCGCCCTCCTCGGCGGGCTCCGTGTACGCCTTCTACGCGGTCGTGGCGGCCCGGGCCATCGGCAGGGGCATGGGAGTCGGGGATCGTCATGGGCGTTCTGTTCGGCGGCGCGGCCGTGCTCATGCTGCCGGTCCTCGTGCTGACCGGACCGGCCTGGCTCGCGCGCCCGGGTGGCCTGCTGGCCGCGCTCTACCTCGGCTGCGCCACGACCGGGCTGGCCTACCTCCTGTACGGCAGGGGCCTGCGCACGACTCCCGTCGCCACGGCGGCCACGCTCGCGCTGGCCGAGCCGGCCGTCGCGGCCCTGCTGGGCGTCGTGGCGTTGCACGAGCACCTGTCCCTCGTCTCGTGGGCCGGTCTGGTGCTGCTCGCCCTGGGGCTGGTCGTGGTGGCGCTGCCCGCCGGGGCGCGCACGCCGGACGCCCCCGCACCCGAGACGCCGAAAGCACCGGCCGGGAGCCGCCAGGGAGTGTGACCTTACTAGGCTCGGCACCGTGACCACGCTGAGGCCCGTCTCCACCGTCGAGGCGCTCGCCGCCGCGCTGCGCGAGCGGGTGCTGTCCGGGGACATCGAGCCGGGGGCCGCGCTGCCCGAGCAGGAGCTGTCCGCCCGGTACGGCGTGGCCCGCCCCACCGTGCGGGAGGCGCTGGCGCTGCTCGTCCACGAGGGACTGCTGCGGCGCGAGCGCAACCGCAGCGCGTACGTCCCGGTGATCACCTCCGCCGACCTGGCCGACCTCATGTACGTACGCGGGCCGCTGGAGGAACTGATGGCGCGGGCCGTCGCGGGGCGCCGGGTGACGGCGGCGGAGGAGGCGCTGGACCGCCTGTCCGGCCTGCCGCCGGGCGCGCCCTGGGCGGCCGTGGTGGCCGAGCACATGGCGCTGCACGAGGCGCTCGTCGCCGCGGCCGGCAGCCCCCGCCTGGAGCGCCTGTACGCCACGCTCGCGGCCGAGACGCGGCTCGGGCTGGTCGGGCTCAGGCACGCGTACGAGGATCCTCACGAGCTCGCGGCGGAGCACGCCGCGCTGCTGCGGGTCATCGCCGAGGGGCCGGCGGACGCGGCCGTCCACGCGGTGCGCGAGCACCTGCGGTGGCGGCACCCCTGAGCCACAAGGGTTTCCGGGCGGCCCAGGACGCCGATTCTCTTGCAGGGTGCCGCTTCAAGTCGTCACAATCGCGCCCATGCACGGCAACCCAGTGCCGGACACCTATGTGTACGTCACCGAAGAAGGCGTGACACGTCACTACGCCGACGGCAGCGTGGAGGCTCTCGCTTGGGAGGACGTGGTCGAGGTCCGCGTCGGCGCCCATGCCGGCCAGGATCCGCCAGGCCAGCCGGAGGACGTCTTCATCGTCCTGCTGGACCGTGAGGGCGAGGGCTGCGTGGTCCCGCACTCGGCGACCGACGCGAGCTTCCTGGCCCGGTTGCGCTATCTGCCGGACTTCGACCTCGACCGGCTGAGCACGGCGGTCGCGAGCGCCCGTTCCGACTACGTCGTCGTGTGGCGCAGCCCGGAGCCGCCGTCCCCGTTACCCGACCTCGAATACGACTAGAGATCAGGAGCGCCGTGCCGGCCCAGGTCGCACGCGTTCTCCGCGTCCACTCGCCGCAATCCGCTCATTGACAGCAACGGCAATGTCGAGTGCGATTTCAGAGTCGATTCGAACAGAGGGAATTTTTGGCGCATTGGTGCACACGAAAGCACAAATATGGTAATACTTCCCGTACAGGTGGCCGGGAAGGTCTGGATTACCCCTTACGGTCGAGTGAATAATACCGGTATATGACTTGATGGTGGTCGGTGGCGGCATCTTGGACCGTTCCCGTCAAGTCCTTCAGGTGGGCTAATTGCGACCAATTGTGGACAGGAGGCGTACGTTCCCTACTGGGCGGTCGCTGTCTAACATCATCTTCGTGCGGGCGCGCCCCGAATTTACTGAGGCGTGGGTCAACCATTGTGACCCGAGGGGCGTCAATCACCTGGACGGTCCGGCTACCTAGGCGCGGTGAGATGGAATCGCAGACGGAGTTGGCGGAATCGGGGTCTTTTCCCCGCGAAGTCCATGTGCGGCTGCCGGCGAACGTGTCGACGCGTTCCTATTCGAGAATCCTCCTGGTGGGAGACCTGCTCTGCGCGGCACTCGCCCTCGCCTGCGTCGAGTTCACCCGGCTGTGGTTCGGCGCGTTCATCCCGGTGTACGACATCGCGTTCGGCGCGACCCTGACGATCTTCTGGCCGGCGGTCGTGGGCGTCGCGGGCGGCTATCGCAGACGCACCCACGGTGAGGGGACGGAGGAGTTCCGCTCGGTCGCCCAGGCGGGCCTGGGACTCGTCGCGGCCGTCGCGATCGGGGCGTACCTCACCCAGACCAACGTGGCGCGCAGCTATGTCATGGCGATGCTGCCGCTCGTCACCGTGCTGACGTTGCTGTTCCGGCACCGCATGCGCAAACGGCTGCACCGCCTGCGCTCCAAGGGACAGCACATGCGGCCGATCGTGGCCGTGGGGCACCGGCAGTCCATACACGAACTGGTGCTGCAGCTCAGGCGACAGCCGTACCACGGCATGCGGGTGGTGGCGGCCTGCCTGCCGAACGCGCAGTACCGGAGGCAGCGCTCCGACGTCGACGGCGTGCCCGTGCTCGGAGACTTCAGGGACGTGCCCGCCGTGGTCGACAAGGTCGACGCCGAGGCGGTCGCGGTCCTCGCGTGTCCCGAACTCCACGGCGCCGCGCTGCGCCGCCTCGCCTGGGGGATCGAGTCGCGGGGGACCGACCTGTTCGTCGCCCCGGCGCTGATGGACGTCGCGGGGCCGCGCATCAGCGTCCGCCCCGTCGCGGGGATGCCGCTGCTGCACGTCGAGCACCCCGACCTCCAGGGCTCCCGGCGGCTCGTCAAGAACGCCTTCGACAAGATCGTGGCGGCCGCGTCGCTCCTGATCCTGGTCTTCCCGATGCTGGCCATCGCGGCGGTCGTCCGCGCCACCAGCCCCGGCCCCGTGCTGTTCCGGCAGACCAGGATCGGCAGGTACGGCCGCGAGTTCCACATGCTCAAGTTCCGCACCATGGTCGTGGACGCGGAGCGGCTCAGGCCGGTCCTGGCCGCGTCCAACGAATCGGACGGTGTGTTGTTCAAAATTCGGAACGATCCACGGATCACCCGCGTGGGTCATCTGCTGCGCCGTTACTCACTGGACGAGCTGCCCCAGCTCCTCAACGTGCTGCGCGGGGAGATGTCGCTCGTCGGGCCGCGCCCGCCGCTGCCCGCCGAGGTCGAACAGTACGGCACGGACGTGCACCGGCGCCTGGTCGTGCGGCCGGGCATGACCGGGCTGTGGCAGGTGAGCGGCAGATCGGACCTGTCCTGGGAGGAGTCAATCCGGCTCGACCTGCGGTACGTGGAGAACTGGTCGCTCATGCTGGACCTGCAGATCCTGTGGAAGACGTGGTCCGCGGTCACCGGCGGCAGGGGGGCCTACTGACATGAAGGCCCTCGTGCTCGCCGGCGGGTCCGGCACCCGGTTGCGGCCCATCACGCACACCCGGGCCAAGCAACTGGTCCCGGTGGCCAACAAACCCGTCCTGTTCTACGGCCTGGAGTCGATCGCCGCCGCCGGCATCGGCGAGGTCGGCATCGTCGTGGGAGACACCCAGGACGAGATCGAGGCGGCGGTGGGCGACGGGTCCGGATTCGGTCTGCAGGCCACCTACCTCCGCCAGGAGGCGCCGCTCGGGCTCGCGCACGCCGTGCTGATCGCCCGCGACTACCTCGGCGACGACGACTTCGTCATGTATCTCGGCGACAACTTCATCGTGGGCGGCATCGAGAGCCTGGTCGAACGCTTCCGCACGCGGCGGCCCAGCGCGCAGATCATGCTGACCCGGGTGTCGGATCCCCGCCAGTTCGGCGTCGCGGAACTGGACGCGGACGGCCGGGTCGTGCGCCTGGAGGAAAAGCCGCGCGAGCCGAAGAGCGACCTCGCCCTGGCGGGGGTCTACCTCTTCACCCCGGCCGTGCACGCGGCGGTGGCGGAGCTCAAGCCGTCCTGGCGGGGGGAGCTGGAGATCACCGACGCGATCCAGTGGCTCATCGACGCGGGCCACGACGTCGAGCCGTCGGTCATCTCGGGCTACTGGAAGGACACCGGGAACGTCACCGACATGCTCGAGGTGAACCGGCTCGTGCTCGAGTCCCTGGAGCCCCGGATCGAGGGCGATGTCGAGGACTGCGAGCTCATCGGCCGGGTGGTGGTGGAGGCCGGCGCCTCGGTGCGCCGCTCCCGCATCGTCGGCCCGGTGGTCATCGGCACTGGGACCGTCATCAGCGGTTCGTACGTCGGCCCGTTCACGTCGATCGGCGCCGACTGCGTGGTGAGCGGGAGCGAGATCGAGTATTCGATCGTGCTGTCCCGTGCGTCCATCGAGGGGGTCCGCCGGATCGAGGCGTCACTGATCGGGCACGACGTCGAGGTCACCCCAGCACCCGACACCCCGAAGGCTCATCGTCTGGTGCTGGGAGACCACAGCAAGGTTCAGATCAGCTCCTGAGCGGTTCCGATGCCTGGCGAGCCCGAATCAGGGCCTCGGCCTCGTACTCCAGAGCCAGTTCCTCGGGCATGGGGGCGAGGTCGGCACAACGCCTGAAATCCCGCAGCGTCGTGCCCGTGCACGCCGCGTCCACGTTGACCGCGCCCCGGCGCGCCCACACGTCGTCGATGTGCACAGTGCGGAAGTCGATGCTGAATCGGGTGCGGCCCGAGGTGTTGGGCACCGTCGAGTGCAGATGGGCGCCGGAGAAGAGCATGAAGCCGCCTGCCTCCGGCACGATCCGCACCTGCGGGTCGAGCTCCACCTCTTCCTCTGGTTTGGGCTGCTCGCGGGAGTCGCTGCGGATGTGCTGGGCGGCCGTGTGCCTGCTTGTAGCGTTCCATTCGGCGTAGTCATAGCGGGCGCTGCCGTTGGCGACGGGCCGGTCGAAGTAACGGGTGTGGAACGCCATGACGTTCTCCGGCACCACGGGATAGATCGGCATCCACCAGTTGATCTGGTTGAAGGGCGCGGAGTACCAGCAGTCGCGATGCGGGTGGAAAGCGTAGGAGATGCCGGAGGTCAGGTAGTCGTGGGAGGTGGACGTCCGCAACCGCGGAACGTCGAAGTAGGTCTTGTCCAACGAGCAGCCCACCTCTTCCAGGATGAGCGGCAGCAGTTTCTTGCACTGCGGATGGTGGATGAACCGCGGTTTGAGGTCGGCGAGCAGCCCGGCGAACCGCTCGACGTCCATCTCGTGCTGCGCGGTCTCCGGATCGAGCCCGCCGAAGGCCTCCTCGATCAACTCGCGGGCGAACAGCACCAGCTCGGCCGAGGCCGAGGTGGCCGAATAGACGAACACGTCTCCTCGGTAGAGGAGGTCACGCCGGTCGTCGTCATTCAGACTGCTCCCCGTGAACACCGTTGTCATGCGGCTCCCTAGGTCGTGTCCCTCAGATCCCTGCCTGGTCGCGCCATCGCCTGCCGTCCCAGAGGGGCCAGGTTCGCCGGACCGCCCGACGATTCGGTCATGGCGTCCCCTCCACCGCGGGCGCTGCCTCGCTCACCCCTGACAGGGAAGGTTCTTCACGGTGGAGGTCACGTTGTACTCATCGTCGATGGTGACCAGCCTGTTACCCGTCCAGTTCGTCTTCGAGCAGTCGGTGTCGGAGGGGCCGTAGTCCCACGCTTGGTTGACCACGGCGTTGTCGCGGACGACGGCGCCGGAGGCGGCTCTGACTCTGATGGTGTAGGTGCCGCCGATGAGCAGGTTGTTGGTGACCTGGAC